>NZ_KE992661.1:0-10165 GCF_000466465.2 Clostridium sp. KLE 1755 | reverse complement strand
AAAAGCCACTAGGGGCGACAGCAGAAGGGAAAAGGGAAGCTGCAGGAAATATCACCATTTTTGTGTGATTCCTTTGCAGAATAGGGACACCCTCTCCCCAGGCCGCCGCCCGGCCCTCATCCCATACACCACCCGACATCCCGGAACGGCACGGAGCGCGCAGGCTATGGAAGGACTTAAGGCGCAAAAGGTTGTTAGATAAGAGGTGTAGTTAAAGTTATATAGTGTGATACGAAAAAAGACAGGGCTTATTCGCTTTTGGGGCGGGAAGCTGCTGTCTTTTGGTTTGGGCGGATAGATTGATAAAGGATTTTGTTAGCGGCAGGGGGATTGGGTTAGAATCTTTTGGTGCTGACTTTTATTTTGAATTTTCCGGTGAATTCTTTGTATACGGCGGTTACGGTGTAGGTATCGTCATATTCTACGTCCATATATGTTTCCAGGGCTTTGGCGCGGTCTAATTCTTTTACGATCCCGCCTTTTGAATCGGTGATGGTAACATCCACGGTGCCGGTTTTGACATTGGTTCTCAGGGATATTTTGAGTCTGTCCCCTTTATCGGCGGTGAAGGAGAAATCAGAAGCTGCGGTTTTCTCTTCTTGCACACTCACGTCGATGTTTCCATAAACTTTTCGTCTGGTGCAAAAGAGAATGAGCAGTGCAGCTGCAATCACTGCCAGAATTATTGCGATCGTTATTTTCCGTTTCATTTATATTTCTCCTGTATATCGCGGGACAGTCTTTGTTCTGCTGATGAAATCAGCAGGGACGACAGGTATTTTGCTGTGGGAAGCAGGGAGCGGCGGTCTATCTGAAAGCCGGGCTGGTGGATGAGCTGGCCCCGGCCGGTGCCTATTTTAATGTAGCATCCGGGGATGTCCTGTGCATAGAAGGAAAAATCATCGCCTCCCAGGGACTGTTCCTCTTCTGCCGTGGCAAAGCCCATGTCTCCAGCGATTTGGCAGGCCTGTTCTGCCATGCGTGAGTCGTTGCAGACGGCGGGAGGGCCGGGGATCCATTGGATCTGTGCTTTGGCGCCGTATGCAAGGGCGGTGTTTTCGGCTATCTGACACAGTCTTTCCCTGTAAAGCTCCCTGTCGTTTTTATCCATGGTGCGTACCGTGCCTTCCAGCTCGGCGGTTTCGGGTATCACGTTCCAGGTATTTCCTGCCTGGATGCGGGTTACGCTCAAAAGAGAAGGGTGAAAGGCGTTGACATTTCTGCTCACTATGGTCTGGAGGGCCTGTACCATGGCCGCGGCGGCGGGAATGGGATCAATGCCATCGTCGGGATGGGCGCCGTGGCAGCCTGTGCCTTTGATGGTAATCACAAAACGGTCCACTGCGGCGGCCACATAGCCTTCACGGATGCCGATGGTATTCACCGGATTGGTTGGGTCGCTGTGGATTCCCCAGATCCGCTCCACTCCCTTCATGAGATCGGTTTCCAGGATTTTCAACGCTCCCAGGGAGGATTCCTCCGCCGGCTGGAAGATGATGCGTACCTCGCCTTTCAGGGATTTTCTATTTTCATGGAGAAGGATCGCGGCTCCAAGGCCGGCCGTGATATGGAAATCATGGCCGCAGGCATGCATTTTCCCGGGATATTCCGAACGGTAGGAAAGCTCTGTTTCTTCCGTGATCGGCAGGGCGTCAATATCGCAGCGAAGCGCCTGGACCGGGCCTTCCTGTTCTCCCCGGATAACGGCGGCAAGGCCGGTTTCCAGATTGGCAGGCAAAATTTCAATGCCGGCTTCCTCCAGAAATTCCCGGATCCTGGCCGTAGTCTCATATTCCTCGTAGGAAAGCTCCGGATGTTGGTGAAACCAGCAGAAGGCTTCCATTAATTTTTCTTCCAGCATATCTGTACCTCCCTTGGTGTGGTATTCAGTTCCTGCTGTTGGGATCCAGCGCGTCACGCAGGGCATCGCCTATGAAGTTAATGGCAATGACCAGGACTACAATGAGCAGTCCGGGGGGAATCCAGAGCCAGGGCTGTTTGGTGAGCACGGTCAGCGACTGTGCGCCGTTAAGCATGTTTCCAAGGCTCGCCGTAGGGGGCTGTACGCCCAGGCCCAGGAAGCTTAAGGCCGCCTCGTCCAGCATGGAGAGCGCCAGGACAGAGGTGGCGTAAACCAGGATAGGCGCCGCCGTATTGGGCAGAATCTCCGAAAACAGAATGTGCCTCAGGGGCATTCCTGCCACAATGTTTCCTTTGATAAAATTGGTTTCCCGTAGGCTGAGTACATTTCCTCTGACCAGCCGGGCTATGCCGGGCCAGTCCACAAAGCCCAGGATCAGGATGATATTCCACAGGCCGGGCTTGAAAATGGATGCCGCCACCAGCACCAGAAGGATGTAGGGAAAGGACATCACCATATCCGTAAAACGCATGATGATCATGTCCGCCACGCCTCCGAAATATCCTGCAATCAGCCCCAGCACCACGCCGATTACCGTGGAAATCAGGGTTGCCATAACTCCCACCAGAAGGGAAATCCGCATGGCATAGAGAAGCCTGCTGAGGACATCCCTTCCAATCTGATCGGTTCCCAGCCAGAACTGTGCGTTGGGCGCGCCGCTGAAGCTGCCTACGATGGCATCCGGATCATAGGGCGCAATGACGGGCGCAAGAAGCGCCGCGCTTCCCAGGATCACCAGTATCACAAGGCTGACCGCGGCCAGATGGTGCTTCCTGAATCGGCGCATTACGGTCTGAAGATAGCTTTCTCTTGAAATATCCGTTATTTTATGTTCTTTTTGTATTTTCGTCCTCATATCCGTTTTGCTCCCTATTGCAGCTGTATGGTAGGATCAACCAGCGCATATAAAATGTCCGTCAGCAGGTTCGCCGCCAGCACCACAATTGCGGACAGCAGGCAGACGGCCATGATCACGGGATAGTCCCGGTTGGAAATCGCGCTCATGGTCATAAGGCCCAGGCCGGGCCAGGAAAATACCTGTTCAATGATTACCTGTCCGCCGAACAGCATGGGGATTTCCATGCCGATTACGGTAACGATAGGAACCAGGGCATTGCGCAGGGCGTGCTTATTGATTACCATAAAACGGCCGATCCCCTTGGCCCTGGCAGTGCGCAGATAATCCTGCTGCAGGATTTCCAGGACCGCGCTTCGGATATAACGGATATTTGTTCCTGCCATGGAGGTGGCAAGCACCAGCACCGGCATGACCATATGCCTGGCCACATCGGCGAAGCCGCCGTCCGTTCCCAGAGTGGTCATACCGCTGGACGGCAGCCACCCCAGCTTTACCGTAAAAAGGAAAATCAGCAGGAGCGACAGGAAAAAGCCGGGCACACTGCTTCCCAGAAAGGAAAGGGTTACCACCGTATAGTCTCCTTTGGAATACTGATGTATGGCGCTGTAAATACCAGCCGGAACCGCCATAATCAGGCTCACAACCAGGGAAACACCCATGAGCAGCAGCGTGGGGCCAAGGTGTGTTCCGATCATGGAGCTGACAGACTGAAAGGTTTTCAGGGAATACCCCATATTTCCACGCAGCAGTTCTCCCAGCCACACAAAATACTGTACATATATGGGCTTATCCAGCCCCAGTGCGATCCGCTTTGCTTCCACGGCAGCCTCCGAGATACGGGGCCCCTGCAGGATTTCCAGCGGGCTGCCCGCCAGGCACATAATCGCATAATCTATAATGGTTATCCCGAGCAGGACGGGAATGGCAATCAGAATACGCTTGATAATATATTTACTCACGACCGCGCTTCCTCCTTCTTTACAACGACGGGACAAGCCGCCATATGTCCGCTTCCCGGACTGGTCTCCAGCATCTCTGGCTCCTCATGTCTGCAGCTCTCCCGGGCATAGGGGCATCTGGGATGGAAGCGGCAGCCTGCGGGCGGATTCGTGCTGGATCCGATTTCTCCCTGCAAAAGCTCCTGTTCCTTAGCCGCTTTATCGGGATCCGGAACCGGAACCGCATTGATCAGTGCCTTTGTATAAGGATGCACAGGAGAATGGAACACCTCCTCCGCCTTTCCCAGCTCTACAATTTTACCCAGATACATGACTGCGATCCGGTCGCTCACATAGTTTACAGCGCCCAGGCCGTGTCCCACAAACAGGCTGGTCAGATGAAGATCTTTTTGCAACTGACGCAGCAGATTGAGGATCTGCGCCTGTATGGAAACATCCAGCGCGCTGACAGGCTCATCACACACAAGGAATCTGGGCTTTAAGGACAGCGCCTTGGCAATCCCGATTCTCTGCCGTTGTCCGCCAGAAAATTCGTGCGGGTATCTTCCCAGCACGTTCCTGGACAGGCCCACCATATCCAGAATCTGATCCACATCCTTAGACACGGTTTCCGGGGTGGAAATGTGATGGTAAAGCATTGGCTGGGAAAGGATTTCATAAATATGCTTCCTTGGGTTCAGGGAAGAATAGGAATCCTGAAAAACCATCTGCAGCTGGGTGCGGATCTTTTTCATCTCCCCTGCGCTGCACGCGGCCAAATCCCTGCCTTCATAATATATTTTCCCCTCCGTAGGACGCTCCAGCCTTACAAGCTGCCTGCCGATAGTGGATTTGCCGCAGCCGGATTCTCCCACCAGCCCCAGCGTTTCACCCTCCATAACGGAAAAAGTCACACCGTCCACGGCTTTAACAAAGCCAGTGGTATGTGTGATGATGCCGCCCTTAATCGGGTAATACTTTTTCATATTTTCCACTTCTATCAGGGGAATCTGTTTCACTCTGTCCTGAGCCATCTTTATCTTCCCTTTCCTTCATGACTACACATTTTGCCCGGTGTTTTTCACCAAAAGGGTAATCCTTCTGGGGTTTGTCACATTCCGGCCTGCGGTATTCGCAGCGGTCCGCAAAACGGCAGCCTGTAATATCATCGTAATTCTCCGGCACAATTCCAGGGATGGAAAATAACTGTCTGTCCTCTCCATCGTGAATGCTGGGCACCGTGGCCAGCAGCGCTTTGGTATATGGGTGCTTCGGCGCATGAAACAGCTCCCTTACCGGCGCTTCTTCAATAATCTGTCCGGCATACATCACCAGCACCCGATCCGCCATGCTGGCCACCAGGCCGATGTCATGGGTGATCAGGATGATGGACATTCCGATTTCCCTGCGCAGTTCCTTTAACAGCCCCATAATCTGCGCCTGTATCGTAACATCCAGGGCGGTTGTAGGCTCATCCGCAATGAGCAGCGCCGGATTACAGCAAAGGGCCATGGCGATCATGGCGCGCTGGCGCATCCCGCCTGACAGGGTATGGGGATATTTTTTCATAACAGCGTGCGCATCCGGCATTCCCACCCTGGCAAGAATAGACTCCGCCCGTGCGGCGGCCTCTTCTTTGGATAAATGCAGATGCCTGCGGATGCTTTCCGTAATCTGGCTTCCCACTGTAAACACCGGATTTAAGGAGGTGATCGGATCCTGGAAGATCATGGTCATGCGGTTTCCCCGGATGTCATCCAGCTCCTTTTCCGTCATCTCCAGAAGATTCTTACCATCAAACAGGACAGAGCCGTCAATGACAGCTCCGCCCCTTCCTAATAAACCCATAATAGACAGTGAGGTAACACTTTTTCCGCAGCCCGACTCTCCTACAATACAGACCACTTCGCCCTCGTCCACATAAAAATCAACATGATCCACGCTGACCGTTCTTCCGTAATCCCCTGTAAAAGCAGTGGTCAGCCCGTTTACCTCAAGTAAATGCGACATATCGTTTCCTCACTTGCATTCCGCCTTACAGGCATTATTCTGCTACATCCCAGTTCTGCACGTCGTTGAAGAATCCGTACACGCTGGGTACCGCTCCTGTAAGCCGTTTATTTACCGCCCCCTGAGCGCTGATAATATAAGCGGAAATCATGGGGACATCCTCCTGTACTTTTTTATCCACTGTGGAATAAAGCTGTTTTGTCTCTTCCATATCGCTGGTCAGCTGTGTGGCCCTGAGAGCTTCGTCCACCTGGGCGTCGCCGTAACCGGTCCAGCTGCCTTCTCCACCCAGCAGCCACGCCACATCCGGATAAGGATCCACAGGCGCATAGGTGTACTGTACGGCCAGAATATCATAATCTCTCGTTCCTGCCACAGACATCAGCGTAGCGAAATCAACGGTCTGAACCTCCGCCTTGATGCCTACGGCCGCCCACTGGGCTACCATAACGGTTGCCGCGTTCACAAAGGTGCTGTCCCCGGAATTCACATAGAAACGCAGTGTCTGTGAGCCATCCCACCCGGCATCCGCAAGAAGGGCTTTCGCCTTATCCGGATCATAGGGGATCGGCGTAATGCTGTCATCAAAGAACGGGCTGGCGCTGGATAAAAATCCGTCCACCACTTCTCCGTGGCCGTTCAGCAGTTCGTTCAGTATCTGTTCTCTGTTGATAGCATAAAGCATTGCCTGGCGCACTCTCACATCAGGAATGTTTCCGGTCTGGATGAACATGGACTGATTGGTTACGGGAGAGCCGTAAATTACTTCCACGTTGTCAAGCGCTTCCACGCTGGCGTAATCCTCGGGAGGAATCACGCTCATGGTATGCTGGGTAATATCGATTTCACCGGACTGCAGGCCCGCATACAGCTGGCTTCCGTCCACGATTTTAATGTTCAGCTTGTCAAGCTTGGGCGCGCCTCTCCAGTAATCGGGATTGGCTTTATATGATATATAATGATCCACATCATAATCCGTCACAAAAAACGGTCCGCTGATTACATCCGGCTTGTTGAACCAATCCGCCGTAGCCAGCTCTTCCTCGCTGTACTTCTCAATGACATGCTTGGGAAGCGTCAGCAGGTATCTCGCGTAGGAATTCTGGAAGGTGGTCAGTGACATTGCTTCTTTCGTGGTAAACTGCACGGTCTTCTCATCAATTACATTGATGCCCGCCACGCTGTCGGCGCCCGCTTCCACAAAACCATCGTCACCCACGCCTTCGAAAACATAATACATCATTGCGGTATTGTTAATTACCGGGCTTGCCAGCCTGAGGGCCGTATAAGCCACATCCTCCGCCGTGATCGGCGTGCCGTCGGACCACTTTGCCGCATCATCGATATGAACCACAAAGTTCTTATTATCCTCAGTAGTGATGGAATCCGCTACCATTCCCTGGAAATTCAGATCCGCATCCAGCTCCATCAGCGGAAGGAACATCAACGCGGTAGCGTACTTGTTGATCTCACCGCCGTTTAACTGCAGCGGGTTCAGGCTGCCCAGCGTATCCGTCACGCCTACATTCACAATCTTCTCACCTGAACTGCCGGTCTGCGCTCCCGCCGTTTCCCCCGCCGCTTTGCTTTCGGCAGGCGCGGTGCCGCTGTTATCCCCAGATGCGCCGCAGGCTGCCAGGGAAAAAGCCATGATGGCAACAAGCAGCAGGCTCATTGTTCTGTTCATGATTTTTCTCATAATTCTCCTCCTTCACTCTCCATGCTTACCAGCATAAAATAATATATACCATACTTTTCCTACTTGACAAATATGAATTAAATTGGTTTATTATATCGTTACGGTAACGGATTGTCAATATTTTTGGGACAAAAAAAGTGAAATTTGTATTTTTTTCAGTTACAGTTCTGTAAAAGCAGGAAAACCGGTGCCGGACGGCCGGATTTCCTTTTAATAACCAGAAAGAATTTCTGCAAAAAGGTAGCTGCGTACAACTGCACGGATTGCTGAGCTGCTTTGCAACACTTTTTATACCTTTCTATCCCGCTTTTCTTGACAAAACCTGCCCATAGGGTTATATTACAATCAATTTGCATTTTCATTTCCTTAACCTTGTTTATTTTACTACACTCTGTTATAAAGGTACAATAAAAATGAAAAATTTTTTAATTTATCAGTCCTCTGAATACGACTGCGGTCCTGTTTCCTTAATTAATGGCATCCGTTACTTATTTGACCGGGAAGAAATCTTTCCTGATGTCATTAAGTTTATTATGCTCTATTGTATGGATACTTATAATGAAGCAGGCGAACTTTGCAAGCACGGGACCTCTGCCGCAGCCATGAATTTCGTGGCAAGCTGGCTGAACCATTTCAGTCAGGTCAAGCCGTTTCCCATCCGCTGCGAATTCCTGTCCGGCGAAGAGGTGACCATTTCGGAAGGAAATAAAATATATGCTGCCCTGGAAAAAGGCGGCGTCGTGCTGCTGCATGTTTTTCTTGAGGTGGGCCATTACGTGCTTCTCACCGGAATTGAAGGGGATACCGCCTTTCTTTTTGATCCTTATTATGAGGAAGAGGGCACGCCGGAATTCGATGCGGAATATTACACGGAGGGGATTACCTTCATAAATGACCAGCCCAAGAAGGCAAACCGCGCAGTCAGCCTGGAGCGTCTGAACCGTTTTACCAGGGGGTACTATGAAATGGGCGAATTTGCCTGCCGGGAGGCGCTGATTATGTTTAATAAGAACCGCTCCCCTCAGACCTGATTTTTTCTTAAAACCGGAAAAGAATCTGTATCACGGAACGCTTACGGCTTATGGCTTATGGAAAAGCTTCCGGGAAACAGATTCTTTTTTTGTTCTGATTATTTTTTGTCCTGATGGCCTGACCTGTTTTTAATCAGCCAAGCACTGTCTTCAGCCACTGATGGGCAAGCACCGGCCAGATTACAGCCTCTTCGTTCGCTTCCTTCTGATCCGCCGCCGCTTTTTCCGCCTCACTCATGTCAAACTGTGAGAGGAAGCTGTCTTTCATTTCTTTGGGAACCTCCAGATTTCCATTCCTTACATTTTCTGCTATCGCAAGGGTCTGCTCCATGGTATAAGGTTCCCCGTAATCTCCTGCCGCCCATTTTTCATTGGCAAGGGAAAGCCCGTGTTTTCCACAGGAAAATACGTGATGGGCGAAGGTTATGCCCTTTTCTTTAAGAGCCTGTGCGAACAGATAGCTGTTTTCCACAGGAACCGCCTCGTCCGTCGCAGTCTGCCACAGAAAGCAGGGCGGCGTATTTTCGGTCACCTGTGTTTCCAAAGACATGTATTTGAGTTCCGCCTCTGTGGCATACGCGCCCAGCAGCGCCTGGATGGAGCCCTGGTGCGCCTTATCCCCTGAAGTGATCACCGGATAGGAAAGAATGGCGGCGTCCGGCCGGTTGGATATTCCTTCATAAACCTCATCGCTGATATCTGCAAAGTGAACGCATACACTGGCACAAAGATGCCCGCCTGCGGAAAAACCGCAGATGACCAGCCTGTCCGGATCTATACAGAACTCTCCCGCCCGGCTTCTGATAAAACGAATTGCTCTTGACAGATCCCGCATGGGCTGGTCTTTCAGCGGCTCCAGCATCAACGGATTTGTCGTATAGGTTAAAACAAAGGCATTATAGCCTTTCTCATAAAACTCCATCGCCACAATTTCTCCCTCCGTGGGAGAAACCACGCAGTAAGCGCCTCCCGGCACTACCAGCATACAGGGTCTTGCCTGTTCCCCTTCTTCATGGATATAGCTCACCAGCTTCGGCACGAATCCAAAAGCCAGAGGATACTGATATTCCCCTTTTTGCCATATCGCAAGTGTTTCCTTTTTCATTCCTTCCTATCCCCTTTCAAGCTTTACTGAATATGCGGATATTGCATACTATTCTATGATAAAGCTTTTACCCTGAAATTTCCATAATAATTTGAGGGAAGAAGGATTTTTCGTACAGAAGGTGACATATGGGGTATCATCTATTCGGTTAAAATCAAAAAAAGAGTGTTCGCCGCGATAACTCAACAGGCTTTACACTCTTTTATGATAATGATATTTCTTATACGGTTACGCGTTTCGCTTTTTTTATTTTATCCATTTCTTTTTCCAGCCTGTTTACCCTTGTTTTTAAGGTATCGACTGCTATTTCGTACATCAGTGTTTTATCGGATGCACGAATAGACTCATTCATTTTGTCAATGAGGTTTATATGGTTTTCGGCCAAAAGACGGATATTTTTATTGGTATCGTTTTCCACCATCAGCGCAACTCCTGTGATACGCCCGTTTGCGATTTTTATTTCTTTTTTCAGGAAATTAACGTCAACCCTGAGGACTTTAACTTCTCCATTCAGGTTGTCTACGTCATCTCTCAAGTCTTTTACTTCTTCCTTCAGTACTTTTACATCCTCTTTCAGGACATCTACGTCTTCCTTCAGTACT
>NZ_KE992660.1:29494-96826 GCF_000466465.2 Clostridium sp. KLE 1755 | reverse complement strand
AGGGACACCTGAAAGCAGAACCGCCCCCATCCCCCGGAAACAGCCCCAAATCTTTGCTCCCCACACTCACTTTATCTCTGTCTCTTCTGCTGAAAATATGCTATACTAACCACCAACACTAACTCCGCCCAACATTTACACAATAAACTGCCAAAGTATACAACACTCATACCAATTCAAAAACGTATTCCCTCAGTTCATTACCTACAGGAACAAAACGCCCTTACAACCTGCGCGCAGTTCCGGGGAAGCCGGACGGCTTTATGCTTTGCCGTTGTCCTGTCCCGTCCCCGCCGGGGCGTCCCTGCTGTGTCTGTCCGGGGGAGCGGGTGTTTTCAGATGCCTTTGAAGATTTGGAGCCGTTTCTTAAAGCGGAAGGAAACCGCTTAACCCGCCAATGCAGCATTGTCTGAGGAGCCTGCGACGAGTTCATGCTGCAATCAGGGACGTCCAAGCGGTTTCCTTCCGCTTTTAGAAACGGCCCAAATCTGAAAGGCAGCAGAAAACACCCGCCCCCCGGACAGACACAGCAGGGACACCCCGGTGGGGACGGGACAGGACAACGACGAAGCCATAAAGCCGTCCGGCTTCCCCGGAACTGCCCACTACCTAAATTTTTAACATTTTTTTTAATGAAACGCAAACTTTTTTGTTCCCCGGGCAGTCTAACAGATGTAAAGGGACGAAAACAAGACTTTTAGAAAGAAGGTGGGGCACATGAGCCAACATTTAAGCAAGAAACAATTCGCACAGCATATGGAAAACAACAAGGCAAAATTTTACCGTCTCGCTTTCTGTTATGTCAAAAACGAGCACGATGCCCTGGAAATTATATCAGAGGCTACCTACAAAGGCTTTATAAACCTGGGCAAACTGGAAAATCCTGAATTTTTTGATACCTGGATGAGCCGTATCATCATCAATTGTGCTTATGATCTTTTGAAAAAACAGAAAAAATACGAATTCATCGTACCGGATGATACCCTTCCTGCCCGGGAAGAGGATTTATCCGTTGACGACCGCCTTGATCTTTACCAGGCGCTGAACACTTTGCAGCCGGATGAAAGAACGCTGATTATCCTGAAGTACTTCGAAGACCGGAGCTTCCGTGAAATCGCCGAAACCCTGAAGCTGCCTGAAAGCACCGTGAAAACACGTCTGTACCGCATCATCGGCAAGCTGAAAAGCGCCGTATCGGTCTGACTCATTTAAGAAAGGAGATGCTGTTATGAATAAAGGAAAAGAAAGCTATAACAATATACCCCTTCCCGATTCCCTTTCCGCTTCCATTCAGAAGGGGCTGGACCGGGGAAAGAGATATACGGAAAAAAAATGGATTACAGGCTTCGGTTCTCTGGCGGCCGCCTGCCTGTGTATCGTGGTTCTCTTCCGCATACTTCCGTTTTCCGGAAGCAATAATACCCAGACACCCGACACGCCTATGGCCGCACGTTCCCAAGACACCCCGGTGACTCCCCAGGCCTTTTCCGATGAGAAACCCGTGGAGACCCAGGCAGCGGAAGTCTATCGGATTCCCTGCCGCCAGACAACAGACACCGATACACAGGTTCCCGTCTATAAAATGGAAGAAAAGCTGGCCCCCCACCGTCTTGTTTTCACCCTGTATGATGTGCGTGATTTTGACTTTGATGCCCTCAGTGAAGAATTAATGGACTCCTCTCTGGTAAAAGATGTTTACCGCAGCATCCTGCTGGATGATTCCGCAGTCAGCTTTGTGGTGGAACTTTCCATTAATACGGCCTTTCAGCTGACGGAGCAAACGGCGGACGGCTATCTGGAGCTGAGCCTTTCTCCTGCAGACACTGCCGATGAAATCCGCGAGGTCTTCTATCTGTCCTCCGACGCGATGGCCGGCGGAGAGGAAACCGCGCTGCTGCAGGAATCCCTCGGCACTCTGGACAGCAGTCTGGTGAAGGCCCAGGACGGAAGCTTCTGTATTGTTTCCGGAGAATTTGAAACCAGTCAGGAGGCTGAAGAAATGCTTGAAAAGCTGGAAAAAGAAGGTCTGGAACCTGGTCTGCTCCATGTGGCGTCCGGAATGAGCGACGAAGCTCCTGTTGGAAATGCCATCGGCGATACAGCTGCCCTGCCCGAAACCACCATGCCTTCCTCCATCCAGGTATACGGCACAGTTACGGAAATCAACGGCAATCAGGTTATGCTGGAAAATGACAACCAGAATGATCCCTATTCCCGCATCGTCCTGAATATCAATGAGGATACCCTGATACTCACAGCCACAGACTGTATTCCTAAGAAGCTGAAGGATCTGAAGGTAGGCGAAACCCTTTACGCCTATGTCAGCCCTATGATGACAAGAAGCCTTCCTCCCATTTCCAATGCGGAGCTGGTTATCTGTCAGGTCCCTGAAGATATGGCTGCACCGACCTATGCCACTATCACCGAAATTACCTCCATGAATGACGGCACTCCCGCATATGTTACCGACCGGGACATCATCTACTTTATCGGTGAAAATACCGTCATTAAAACCCTGGACGGCAAAAAAGAACTGACAGCCGCCGACCTGACACCCGGCACCAAAGTCCTGGCCTGGTATCAGATAATGACCATGAGCATCCCTGCGCAGACCACACCGGATGAAATCCGGGTTCTGCCGTAATCATTTAAGCAAATACCCGGGGCATCTGCATCACCGCCCCGGGTATTTTTTCATTTTATAAAGATTTTATTATTCTTCAGCCTCTTTTGCCGCCTTCCTTACAAAATCCTCCAGAGCAAAGCTTCCCAAATCCCCATCCTCTCTGCTTCTTACGGATACCGTCTGGCTCTCCTCCTCCTTCTGGCCGACAATCAGCATATAAGGCACCTTTTCCATCTGTGCGCTCCTGATTTTATAGCCGATTTTTTCATCCCGGTTATCCATCTCACAGCGGATTCCCGCTGCCTTGAGCGACTGCAGGATATCTCCCGCATAACCGAAGAATTTTTCGGAAATCGGCAGTACCTTCACCTGCACCGGCGCCAGCCATAACGGGAATTTACCCGCATAATGCTCGATCAGAATACCGATGAAACGTTCAATGGAGCCATACACTACCCTGTGAATCATGATAGGACGATGCTTTTCCCCATCCGCCCCCATATACTCCGCCTCAAAACGCATGGGCAGCTGGAAATCAAGCTGAATCGTACCGCACTGCCAGGTTCTCCCCAGAGAATCCTCCAGATGGAAATCGATCTTGGGTCCGTAGAAAGCGCCGTCCCCCTCATTCACCACATATTCCATCCCGATTTCCTCCAGAGCCTTGCGCAGCCCTTGTGTTGCAAGCTCCCAGTCCTCGTCACTGCCGATGCTGTTTTCCGGACGTGTGGAAAGCTCTACGTGATAGATAAAGCCGAATTTGCTGTATACTTCATTGATCAGCCGCATAACGCCCTTGATTTCATCCGTAATCTGCTCCTGCGTCATAAAAATATGGGCATCATCCTGCGTAAAGCAGCGGACACGCATCAGGCCATGGAGCTGCCCTGATTTTTCATGCCTGTGCACAAGCCCCAGCTCGCCGATCCGCAGCGGCAAATCCCGATAGGATCTGGGCTGGGATTTGTATACCAGCATACCTCCCGGACAATTCATGGGCTTTACCGCAAACTCTTCCTCATCTATCTCGGTTGTATACATATTTTCCCGATAATGATCCCAATGCCCGGAAGTCTCCCAAAGCTTCTTATTCAAAAGAATGGGCGTGGATATCTCCTGATATCCTTCTCTTTCATGCAGCTTTCGCCAGTAATCAATCAGCGTATTCTTCAAAATCATGCCCTTGGGCAGGAAAAACGGGAAACCCGGGCCTTCTTCCATTAAAGTGAAGAGTCCCAGCTCTTTTCCCAGCTTCCTGTGATCCCTCTTCTTTGCTTCCTCAATTCTTGCCAGATGCGCTTCCAGCTGCTCCTTATCCGGGAAAGAGGTTCCATAAATACGCGTAAGCATCTTATTTTTCTCATTGCCTCTCCAGTAAGCGCCCGCCAGGCTGGTCAGCCGGAAGGCCTTCACATAGCCGGTATTGGAAAGATGAGGCCCTGCGCACAGATCCACAAAATCACCCTGCCTGAAAAAGCTGATGACTGCATCCTCCGGCAGATCCTCAATCAGCTCCACCTTGTAGCTTTCATTTCTCTCCTTCATCAGCGCAATCGCCTCTTCCCTGGGAAGGGTAAAACGTTCCATTGGCAGCCGTTCCTTCACAATCTTCTTCATTTCCTTTTCAATTGCCTTGAAATCGTCACTGGAAATAGGGCTGCTGAATTCAAAATCATAATAAAATCCGTCATCAATCGCAGGTCCGATTGCCAGCTTTGCATCCGGATACAGCTTCTTTACGGCCTGCGCCAATATGTGAGAAGTCGTATGACGGAAGGTCCTTGCCCCATCCCTGTCTTCAAAGCTCTGTTCGCCTAAGCTTCCATCCTTTAAAATAACATCCATTTTTCTCTTCTCCTTTTCTTTTATCTGCATTAAAAAACACCCTCAGAAAAAACAGCCATCGCTGCTTTTCCTAAGGGTGCAATAATTTTTCTTTTCCTAACGGCCACGGCCCGCACATCCTGAAGCACTTACTGAATATGCCTCCGCCGGTTCCGTTTCCCACTATCCTGCACGGTTCCACCTTAATTTTTCACTTCAGATTCTTTCAAACCCTAATCCTTAACGCGGATATACGTCCATATTTATCTCTGACCGGCATCTGCCCGGACAGCCTTCACATGGCGGCTCCGGAATGGTCTTCACCTTCTTCATTCGCAAAAGGGCTTTCAGCTGATGCCCTTCTCTCTGGTTACGCTGATGCAAGGCTACTCTTTCCTTCATTGCTTTTGTCTGTTTACCTGTATCTTAGCATTGTGTTTTTTCAAAGTCAACCACTTTTTTGGGCCGTTTTCAGCCATTCATCAAAATAATCCCGTATAATGGTAAACGGCGCCGGTCCCATATCCAGTATAAAGGTATGGAATGCCTTCTCATCAAATGCGGCTCCCAGCTTCTCCTCCGCCTCCGCGCGCATCCTCTCTATTTCCAGGCATCCCGCATAATACTGCAGATAATTGCCGGGATTGGCAATCAGGGCATCGTAGATTTCATTGACCGTATCCTCGTCCAGATTATAAATCTGCTGCAGAAAAGAAGCCGTTTCTTCCCGGTTCCAGCCTTCATAGTTGACTCTGATATCCAGCAGCGCATAAACCGCCTTTGTAACGGAGGAATCCCGCCTCATAAGCTCTCCCATCACGTTCCCCAGTCCATTGTCTTCAAACAGATAGGAGCGGTTTTCCACATAAGTGGCCCAGCCCTCCGAATATGCCGTAAAATTAAGCGCATGCCTTACCTCCGGAACTTCTCTGCCCAGGTAATAAACGTTCTGATACAAATGCCCCGGATAGCCCTCATGGGCCAGCACCGTCAGCACATCATAGCTGCCGCTCCCTCTGTTGATATAAATCACATTGTTCTGCGGCATATCCATGGGCGGTGTCAGGTAAAAGGCCGGGCTCATGCTGGCTTCCAGGCTCTCCGGAACATACTTGATCTGGTAGCCGTTTTCCGGCAGCGCAGGATATGCCTTTTCCACTTCTTTTTTCAAATACGTCAGCACTGTTTCCGGGTCATCGCTGAAAAAGCTTTCCTCCCACATCTCCTCCAGTCCGTCCGGATTATTATCCAACACTTCCACAATAGCATCCCAGTCCTTTTCCAGCTGCTCCTCTATCGCCTTGCGCAGATCGTTAACTGAGGAAAAAGAGGTATAAATGCTGCTGTCCACCAGATATTCATAGTATCTTCGTCCCTCTGGCAGATAATAAATACCCAGCTCGTTGGTTCCGCTGCCCCTGAGCTGTTTGAGTCCGGCATACAGCTCCTCATAGGCAGGCACAAAATGTGTTTCCAGCACTTCCAGATTCTTTTTTATATAATCCTCTTTCTCTTCCGGCGTCAGTTCAGGCATTTCCTCCAGCCGCTCCCGGAAGGACTGATCCATCAGACCGCCCTCCGGCGCCTCCATGTAAGGCTCGCAGGAGGCAAGCACCTGATCCGCCATGCGCGTCCCCATAAAAAGCCCTGCCTTCGCCTTTTCCTGCTCAAATTCGAGAATCTGCCGGTAATACTCGTCGATTTGCCCCAGAAGCTTCAGATAAGTATCCACGCTCTCTTTTCTGTAAAAATGATACTCCGCCAACAGTACAGGAAGCTCCGTCTGCATCCCGATAGTGGGGCTCAGCGGCTCAGCATACAGCTCCAGCCCTTTCCCCGCCTGTTCTTTTTCCAGAACCTCCTTCAGGATCTTATAGGTAAGAAGCCGTTCCCCGGTCAGATCCTTTTCCCGGATTCCCTTCAGCGCTTCCAGCAGCTGTTCGTCCAGCTCCTCTTCCGCCTTCTGATTTTCCAGTGAATAACTGCCGAAAACCGATTTTGCTTCCATAATCCCATAGGCCGAAGGATCCGCCAGCGTATAATTCAGCGTAAGCTCGTCCTGGGAAGCCAAATCAATAAACAGATCCCGTGTAAAGCTGTCAAATACGGCCGCCGTATCAGAACCGGCATCCCCGCCAATACCCACCGCCAGCGTATCGCACCCCGGCACCAGACATAAAATTAATAATACAAGGGAGAGAAACAAGGCTATATGCCTGTTTCCAAAATCTCTGTTTCCCTTTTGCCTCTCTCTTTGCATCTGCCTACTCCTTTTCAAGCTTTCCTTCCGATGAGCTTTTATACACAGCCATTCAGGCCCTTCCTGGCCGCCTTCCTCTTCTGCAGCAGCTGTTCAGTCCCCTCACTGCTGCCTTCTGTATTACTATACCGCCTTCTCTATGAAATGTATACCGCCAGGTAAAAAAGAATCTCGCTTGCGTAATTCTCCGCCTGCGTCGGGTCGCTTTAGCGGCATGATTCCTTTCCGCCGCAGTGCGATTCTCGCGGAACGTTTTTTATTCCATAGGAGTACTTTCCCATGGAATAAAAAAACGGGAATGCCTTCCGCATTCCCGCCTTAGTAAGAATCAAATTCCATCATCCGGTTCCAGCAGCGCCGCTTCATATCTTTCCAGGATAATCCTCTGGATATTCTCTCTCGTAGCCTGGTTAATCGGATGCGCAATGTCCCGGTACTCTCCATCAGTAGCCTTCTTGCTGGGCATCGCTATAAACAACCCCTTCTCTCCTTCAATTACTTTTATATCGTGAACGACAAACTCATCATCAATTGTAATAGATACGATGGCTTTCATCTTTCCCTCTTTAGTGATTTTCCGCACACGCACGTCTGTAATCTTCATTTGAGATTCCCCCTTTTATCTTTAGATGACATACCTCTCGTTCTTCTCAACCACAATCTTAATTCCGTCTTCTCCTTTGTAGAAGGTATTTGCACGGATCGTATCCCTGCTCTCTACGATGCAGTTCTCAATGTGTGTGTTGTCTCCTATATAAACGTCATTTAAGATAATGGAGTTCTTAATATAGCAGTTATTGCCCACAAAGGACTTCTTGAATATCACAGAATCCTCCACCGTACCATTTACGATACAGCCGCTGGAAATCAGGCTGTTGCTGACCTTGGCGCCCACATTGTACTTTGCGGGAGGCAGGTCGTCCACCTTGGAATAAACATCAGGATACTGCTTGAAGAAGTAATCCCTGATTTCCGGCTTCAGGAAATCCATATTCGTGGAAAAATAATCTTCTACGGACGCAATATTGCGCCAGTATTCCTTGATCTTATAACCGTAAATTCTCTTCTGGTTCTTATAACGGATCAGGATGTCCTTCACGAAATCGTATCTGTCTTCCATGGCGCAGCGCTCAATCATTTCAATGAGCAGGCGGCGCCTGATTACATAGATGCCGCAGGAAATTGTGTTGGATTTCGCCACAATGGGCTTTTCCTCGAATTCCTCAATCCTGCTGTCCTCGTTCATCTTGATGGTGCCGTAACGTTCCACATTCGCGCCGATTGGCATGTCCTTGCACACCACCGTGATGTCGGCCTTCTTCTCAATATGGTATTCCAGTACCTTATTATAATCCATTTTATAAACACAGTCACCGGATGCAATCACTACATAAGGCTCATGGCTGCTCTTCAGGAAGGAAAGATTCTGATAAATGGCATCCGCAGTCCCTCTGTACCAGTAGCTGTTGTCCGCAGTTACCGTAGGAGTGAACACGAACAGCCCTCCCTGCTTACGGCCGAAATCCCACCATTTGGAGGAATTCAGATGCTCATTCAGACTTCTGGCATTATACTGGGTAAAAACGCCTATTTTCTGGATGTGGGAATTGGACATATTGCTGAGGGCGAAGTCGATGCTTCTGTAGCTGCCTGCGATAGGCATTGCCCCGATAGCTCTCTTCTGGGATAATTCCTTCATCCTGTGGTTATTGCCGCCTGCTAAAATAATTCCTATCGCTCTCACTGTTCGTCACCTGCCTTAATCAAAGATTTCCCGCTTGCAAGAGTGCCGCCTTCATAGTCCTCAGCCGCCGTCTCACCGAACACAACCGTATTCTTTCCGATAGTAATTCCCTTTGGTATCGTACTCTTTTCTCCAATGGTAACAATACCGCTGTTATAGATGTGGGGAGCGATATCATTCTCAGCTTCCTCTCCCACGCCCATCTTCACGCCTTCTCCTACCTGTACATTTTCGGCAATAATCGCCTTGTTCAGCTCACAGCCGCTTCCGATAACCGTATTATTCATGATGATGGAATCGCGCACTACCGAATCCTTGCCGATGGTAACGCCGCAGCCGATAACGGAATTGTATACCTTTCCGTAAATCTCTGAGCCTTCGCCGATAATACTTCTCTCAATAACCCCCTCCGGAGCAATATACTGCGGCGGGAGAATCTCGCTCTTTGTATAGATTTTCCAATATTCCTCATACAGATTGAATTCGGGAACGATATCAATCAGTTCCATATTCGCTTCCCAGTATGAGTTCAGGGTTCCTACGTCCTTCCAGTAACCATTGAATTCATAGGCATACATCGGAGCGCCTTTTTCATGACAATAAGGAATGACATGTTTTCCGAAATCCAGATTGGGCTGATCGGATCTGGCAATGAGAGCTTCCTTCAGAGTTTTCCAGTTAAATATGTAGATTCCCATAGAGGCCAGGTTGCTTCTGGGATTCTCGGGTTTTTCTTCAAAGTCTGTTATCTTGCTGTTTTCGTCCGTGATGACAATACCAAAGCGCTTCGCTTCGTCGATCGGTACAGGCATTACCGCAATCGTGCACTCTGCGCCGTTCTGCTTATGGAAATCAAGCATTACCTCATAATCCATTTTATAAATATGATCCCCTGACAGGATCAATACATAGTCCGGATTATAACTGTCCATGTAATCAATGTTCTGATAGATGGCATTGGCCGTTCCGGTATACCACTCGCTGTTCTCACTCTTTTCATAAGGAGGAAGAACCGTTACGCCGCCTATATTTCTGTCCAAATCCCACGGAATACCGATCCCGATATGGGTATTCAATCTAAGTGGCTGATACTGTGTCAGTACACCTACCGTATCCACGCCTGAATTAATACAGTTGCTTAATGGGAAATCAATAATCCGGTACTTGCCGCCGAAGGACACGGCAGGTTTCGCCACTTTGGAGGTCAGCACACCCAGCCTGCTTCCCTGACCGCCAGCAAGCAGCATAGCAATCATTTCTTTCTTAATCATGTCATCACCTCATGTTTCTGCATCCATATTCTGCATAGATTTACGTATATAACGTAATAAGATTATACCACATGCTTGTACAAAAGTGAATAATCTTTTACAATTTCTTTCTGTTGTATTTTTTTAAATTTTGTGTATATTTTACATATTTCAAACCTTTCATTTTGCGGTATTATGTATTTTATATAAGATATTACCCCTCCCAGTTATGCATCTTTCTTCTATTTTCCACAAAATATGCGCTTTTTCGCGCAAAAATCCTTTTCCGGTCTTTTCTTTTTGTAATTGCCTATTGGTTTTTTTTTCATGAATGCGTATAATACATATCAGAATGAACAAAGACTGCTTACTTTGCGTACACTGTCAGTGGAGGGTATCAATGGCTGACGGATAATTGCGGCTTTTTACCTTCATAGTTCCTGCCAGGCTTTGTCCAAATAAAAAACAGGAAGGGTATCCTTATGTATCAAGTAGATTTTAATCATCCGGTTCACGTTTACTTCATCGGCATAGGCGGCATCAGCATGAGCGGCCTGGCAGAGATTCTTCTCTCCGAAGGCTTCCGTGTATCCGGCTCCGACATGAAAAAATCGTCACTTACCGAACTTCTGGAGAAAGAAGGCGCCGTCATCCACTACGGGCAGCGTCGTGAAAATATAACCGATGATATCGATCTGGTGGTATATACCGCCGCTATCCACAAAGACAACCCGGAATACGCCGCCATGGAAGAGCTGGGGCTTCCCAGCCTGACCCGCGCACAGCTTCTGGGACAGATGATGCGCAACTACAAAACCCCCGTGGCGGTCAGCGGAACTCACGGTAAAACCACCACCACCTCCATGATTACAGAAATACTTCTGGAGGCCAAAGCAGATCCCACCATTTCCGTTGGCGGAATCCTGAAAGCTATCCATGGAAATATCAGGGTTGGCAAGTCCGACCTTTTCGTTACGGAGGCCTGCGAATATACTAACAGCTTCCTCAGCTTCTATCCCCGTATTGGGATCATACTTAATATAGAAGAGGATCATCTGGACTTCTTCCGGGATCTGGCGGATATCCGTTCCTCCTTCCGCAGATTCGCCCAGCTTCTTCCGGAAGACGGGGTTCTGATTATCAACGGCGATATTCCAGACTACCGTGAAATTACAGAGGGCCTGGCCTGTTCCGTAATCACTTTTGGCTCTTTGGAGACCTGCGATTATTACCCGACCGATATCAGCCATGATGAGCTTGCCCATGCCGGATTTACGCTCAACCGAAGGAACGGCTCACCCGTTCCCGTATCTCTGGGAGTGCCCGGGGAACATAATATCCTGAATGCCCTGGCGGCGCTTGCGCTTGCAGATTATCTGCAGCTTGACATGGGAACCGCTTCCCGCGCCCTGAAGAATTTTACGGGCACGGATCGCCGCTTTGAGTATAAAGGCAGCCTGGACGGCATCACCATAGTAGATGATTATGCGCATCATCCCACAGAAATTACAGCAACTCTCAAGGCTGCTGTGAATTATCCCCATAAAACCCTCTGGTGCGTATTCCAGCCCCATACCTATACCAGGACAAAAGCCTTCCTTTCTGATTTTGCAGACGCGCTGTCCCTGGCGGATAAGGTCATTCTCGCCGATATTTATGCCGCCCGCGAAACGGATACCCTGGGAATCAGCTCCCGCGATCTGCAGGAAGAAATCGGTAAAAAAGGTACGGAATGCCATTATTTCCCATCCTTTGAAGAAATACAAAACTTTATTTTAGAAAATTGCACTGCCGGTGACCTGTTGATAACTATGGGGGCCGGAGACGTTGTAAATATCGGAGAAAACCTTCTGAAACGATAGTTATCCACAATATCCACATTTTTCATGTGTATGAAAAGTGTGGATATTTTACTTTCTCCTTCCTTGATTTTGCGTCATATTCACAGGTTCATCCACACTTTCCACATTATCCACAATTTCCGCAAACCCAGTATTTACAAGGTTTTTCGGCAATTTGACTGTTTCTTTTTCCACATTCGTATGATATAATGCATTTGCTTAAAATATGAAATGCACAAAGCCGCCTGGCTTTTGTGCGGTTTGATGTAGCTGTGAAGGTATTGAGCGGTTACGTCTTGGTTAATAATAGAAGAAATAGGTGAGATTATGAGTTGTCTGAGGATTTACCAGGATAACTATATTGACGCGACCATCGTATCCAATCGCTTTATTGATGAATATATGGCGGACGCCAATGATGCGCAGCTGAAGATCTATCTTTTTATCCTGCGCATGATGAACGCAGGGCGTGCTTTCAGCATTTCTGAAATTGCCGACACCTTCAACCACACGGAAAAGGATGTCATGCGCGCTCTCAAATACTGGGAGAAATGCAGGGTTTTTTCCCTGGAATACGACAGTGACAGGAATTTAAGCGGCATTCATCTCCTCGCGCTGGAAGCCAGGGAAGCCGCAGAAGCTCCCAAGGCTCCTGTTGTTTCTCTCGTATCCAGACAGGACGATAAGGCAGAGCCGCAGCCGTCCGTGCAGAAGCCTGTCCAGACCGAAGCCATGAAAACACCGGCACCGGTTCCCTCTGCAAAGAATGCGCCTGCTTCTGAAGAGGACAAGCCCGCTGCAGCCGCTTCCCCCGCTTTCGTCAAACCCGCCTATTCACTGGACGAGCTGAAGGCCTTTCAGGAAAAAGATTCCACGGCACAGCTCCTTTTTATTGCGGAACAGTACCTGGGAAGAACGCTGAGCCCCGCCGATATGAAATCCATTCTTTTCTTTTCGGACGGTCTGCATTTTTCAGACGATCTGATTGATTATCTTCTGCAGTACTGCGTGGAACGCGGCAAGAAGGATTTCCGTTATATCGAAAAGGTGGCAATCAGCTGGGCTGAAGCCCATGTATCCACTCCTGTTGAAGCGGAAGGCCATGCCAGCCGTTACGATAAATGTGTTTATACCATCATGAACGCCCTGGGCAAGACAAATGCCCCCACCAGGCGTGAAGCGGAATATATCCGCCGCTGGCGCGAGGAATATACCTTCGAAACAGATATTATTATAGAGGCCTGTGAAAGAACCGTACTGGCTACCGACAGGCACCGTTTTGAGTATGCGGATAAGATTTTACTTTCCTGGAAAGAGGCTGGCGTGCGGCATCTGGCCGACATTGCCAAGCTGGATGAAGGCTTCCAGAAGACCAAGCCTGCAAAACAGACGTCCGACCGTTCCATAGATAAGTACAATCGTTTTATGCAGAACAATTATGATTACGACGCCCTGGAGCAGGAGCTTCTGCGCAACTGAGTCCGACCGTCAGTATCCGTGATTTGAAGGAGAACAGCCGTGGCTTTAACCAATACCCAATACAATTCCATTATGAGGCTGTATGAGCAGAGACAGACCAAAAACCGCCATCTGCGTGACGAACGGATTCATTATGTCTATACCCATGTAAGCGGGTATCAGAAACTGGACGAATCCGTGGCAACCCTCTCCGTTGCCCAGGGCAAGAAGATGCTTAATGGTGATCCCAACGCCCTGTCCGAGCTGAAAGAATGCCTGCATAAACTGACCAAGGACAAACAGCGGCTGCTGAATGCTGCGGGCCTTCCCGCCGATTTTCTGGAGCCGGTTTTTGACTGCCCTGACTGCCGGGATACCGGATATGTGGATGGGAAGAAATGCCACTGCTTCCGCCAGGCGGAAATAGAGCTTCTTTATCAGCAGTCCAAATTAAAGGATGTGCTGGAAAAAGAAAATTTTGACACCCTTTCCTACGATTTTTTTGAAGGGGAACAGCTGGCCGCATTTCAGACGGCCGTCAATAAATGCCGGGATTTTGCCCGCAGCTTTTCCCGTCTGGGAAGCAATCTTTTCTTTTACGGGACCGTAGGAACCGGAAAGACATTTTTAAGTAACTGTATTGCAAGGGAAAGCATAGAAAGCGGACATTCCGTTATTTATTTCAGCGCTTCCAGCCTTTTTGACACCCTTTCCCGCAACGCTTTTGATTATAAGAACCAGGAATCCCTGGATTACTTATATAATGACTTATATAACTGTGATCTGCTGGTCATCGACGACCTTGGGACGGAGCAAAGCACGCCTTTTACCCTGTCTCATCTTTTTACATGCCTGAACGAACGGCTGATCCGCAGAAAGTCCATGATTATTTCCACCAACCTTTCCCTTCCTGAGCTGAAGGAACGTTATCAGGACCGTATTTTTTCAAGAATCACAAGCAATTTTGAATTCTGCAAGCTCACAGGACCGGATATACGAATGTGTAAAAAAAGACTAACGAACAGAAAGTGAGGACTCATTCCATGGCGGAAGAAAAAAGAAACCTAGAAACAATCCCTGCAGGCTCTCTTGGTATTATCACTCTGGCCGGCTGCCAGACGCTGGGAGAACAGGTAGACCATTACCTGGTTAAATGGCGTCAGGAAAGAGAAAGCGAGCACAAAAACAGCCTTGCTTTTTCCGGCTATCAGCGCGATTCCTACATCCTGAAAAGCAAAGTGCCGCGTTTCGGCACCGGTGAAGGAAAGGGTGTCATTCTGGAGTCCGTGCGCGGTATGGACCTTTATCTTCTTGTGGATGTGGTTAACTACAGTCTGACCTATTCTTTATGCGGGCATGAAAATCATATGTCCCCTGATGATCATTTCCAGGATCTGAAAAGAATCATCTCCGCCGTAGGCGGCAAAGCCAGAAGAATCAATGTAATTATGCCCTTCCTCTATGAAAGCAGGCAGCACAAGCGCTCCAGCCGTGAATCCCTGGACTGCGCCATTGCACTGCAGGAGCTGGTAAAAATGGGCGTGGACAACATCATCACCTTTGACGCGCACGATCCGAGGGTACAGAATGCCATCCCCCTGCACGGCTTTGAAACCGTACAGCCTGCATACCAGTTCATTAAGAACCTGCTGCGCGATCAGAAGGATCTGCAGATTGATTCCGATCATATGATGGTAATCAGCCCCGATGAAGGCGGTATGGGACGCGCAATCTATATTGCCAACGTACTCGGCCTGGATATGGGTATGTTCTACAAGCGCAGGGACTATACGCGCGTTGTAAACGGCCGCAATCCTATTGTTGCCCATGAATTCCTGGGTTCCGACGTGGACGGCAAGGATGTGATCGTAATTGACGATATGATTTCTTCCGGTGAAAGCGTTCTGGAAGTAGCAGCCGCCCTGAAGAAAAGAAAAGCCCGCAAGATTTTCATCTGCTCTACCTTCGGCCTTTTCACCAACGGCCTGGAAGGCTTCGATAAAGCCTATGAGGAGGGAAACATCGACCGTGTCCTGACCACCAACCTGATTTACCAGACACCCGAGCTGCTGGAACGGGAATGGTATATCAACTGCAATATGAGCAAATATGTCGCCTACTTAATCGACACGCTGAATCACGATACCTCCATCAGCGATTTGCTGGATCCCAATGAAAAGATTCAGAAGCTGCTTGCAAAATATCGTGCAAATCAGCTGTAATATGTATTTTTATAACTGGCCGATTTCATAATAAAACAGACCCGCATGCTTCTGCAGTGTGCGGGCCTGTTTTTGTTCGTAACGTAATCAGGCGTTCCTTCCTGAGAGTTTTCTTTCCGGGTTTTCTTTCCTGATTCTCTTTCAGGTTCTTCTTTCAGAGTTTTCCTTATCAGAAAATTAATTACACTTTATGAAAGTAATCTGCTATAATAGCCTTATGCGTAATGGCTGAACTAAATTATGGGCATCATTTAGCTGAGAAAGAAAGCGGGCGGGGGAAAAATGAAGCGTTATTTCAAAGGCGGGCTGGTGGTCTTATTTTTGTTATTTGTTTTATTGGGTACAGTTACGATTCACACTATAATCCAGGCGCAGTCTTACGGAAAGCTTGTCAACTATGTGGGTATCGTGCGGGGCGCCTCGCAAAAGCTGGTTAAGCTGGAACTGGCGCACGAGCCAAACGACGAACTCATAAACTATCTTGACGAAATTCTTGAGGAACTTCTGACCGGAAACGGCCCTTATGATCTTCCTTTGGTTAAAGACGGCGATTACCGGCTGGATCTGGAAAACCTGAACGATATGTGGACGAGTATGAAGGAATCCATCATGGAATTCAGGCAGGGAACCATTGACGGAAATGAATTGCTTGAATTGAGCGAGGATTATTTCACCCAGGCCAACGAGACCGTTTTTAGCGCTGACCGTTATTCCTCTGCCCAGATTCATATGCTCTCTTCCATCTGTATTGGCATGTTTGCAACAATGCTTCTTGTATGGGGGCTCCTCTTTTTGGCCCTTTCCAGAAAAGTCACTTTCCTGGAAAGCGAAAACAAGCAGCTGAGTGACTTGACCCACCGTGATCCGCTTACTGGGATTTATCAGTACGAAAGCTTTAAAGAAAAAGCCCAGCTTTTACTGGATAATGCCGGAAACAAAAAATATGCTGTTGTCTATACGGATTTTACAGATTTCAAATATATCAATGATGTATTTGGGTACGCCTATGGGGACAGTATCCTTTCCCGTTACGGAGAAATTCTGCGCACCGGCCTGCAGGAGGACGAGATCTGCGGCAGGGTTACCGCCGATAATTTTGTGCTTCTCCTCCATTACAGTGATAAAGAAGAGGTAGCCTCAAGACAGCGACGGGCGGACAAGCAGATTACCGAATATATGCACAGTTCTCCTTCCAGCCAGTCCATTGCCACAAACTGCGGAATCTGCTGCCTGGAGGATGTGGTCGAAGACCTGAAAATAGAAGGTTATCTGGATCGGGCCAATTTCGCCAGAAAAACGGTGAAAAACGGATCCAATCATAATTATGTATTCTATAACGAAAGCATCCGCCGCCATCTCTGGGAAGAGAAAAATGTGGAGGGCCAGATGCATGACGCTTTGAAGAATCACGAGTTCCTTGTTTACTACCAGCCAAAGGTGGAACTGAAGACCGGCAGAATCGGCTGTTCAGAGGCACTTGTACGCTGGCAGACTTCAGATGGCACAATTATTCCGCCAGATCGGTTTATCCCCGTTTTTGAACGCAATTTTATGATACACAGGCTGGATCAGTATGTTTTTGAAGAGGTCTGCCGCTGGCTCCGCCATATGCTTGATGAAGGGAAAACCGCCCTTCCTGTTTCCGTCAATGTTTCCCGGCTGCAGTTTTATGATCCCGATTTCGTCAAACGCTATGTGGAAATAAGGGATAAATATCATATTCCCCCTCAGCTCCTTGAAATCGAATTTACGGAATCCATCGTATTTGACAATACCGGCTTTCTCCTTGCGATCGTAAAAAGCCTGAAGGCGAATGGCTTCTCCTGCTCTATTGATGATTTCGGAAAGGGCTATTCCTCCCTGAGCCTGCTTAAGGAGCTCCCTGTTGACGTTCTGAAAATAGACAGCTACTTCTTTTTGGAAAGCAATGATCATTCCAGAGACCTGGATCTCGTACGGAGTATTATTGAGCTGGTGCATAAGTTTAATATCCGTACGGTCGCAGAAGGAATTGAAGTTCCTGAACAGGTGGAGTACCTGAAAAAATTCGAATGTGATTATGTGCAGGGCTATGTATTCTACCGCCCCATGCCGCAGGCGAAATACGAAGCTTTGTTGGATGAGCAAAATGTTTATAAAGTTTCCTCATAATTTTCAAAAATATTATTCCATCAAAATTTAACTCAAATTTGCAAATAATACAAATCTGAACCAAGTACGAACCAGAAAATTTAAACTTCATATCATCTTTAAACTTTAAACTATAAAATTAAATCTTATGACTATATTTTTATATAGGCTTTTTTAACTTTTTGTCATACTAAAACTGTGCGTAAGATATATTCATATGGAACTACACACATGCCGAGAAACGAAATATTATTAAAAATAAAGAAGAGTTTGCTAATTTTTATTAAATAGCAACCTCTTCTCTATTCACAACATTATTCTTTCAATCCACAGGTTTTACCCTGACCCATTTATTATAACAGATTTAAATTCAATATTCAATAATGTTGTTAATATAACAGCATTTACTACTGTGGCCTAATGTTCAGCAGTCAGAATGGCAACATTAAAAACCTACATACCATGCACACTATACATGATTCTACCCAAAGAAACTGTCTTTTTAACCTTCTGCAGTAGAACATCCGTAAATGTGTGGATTAAATAAACAATTCACCACAAGAAATCTAAATTGGCTGTTCGCAATATTTAGAAACCAGTAAACTGTACGATTCAAAAGTTATAAACGCACTCCCCCCGTATGTGTCCCCTGACAAAGTGATACTGACAAAGAAAATGCTGAAAAGTTTATCTTATAAACTTAAAATAGCTTCGTTCCGAAGAATTTTCACAAAAGCGATACGGTCTGAAGGAATTAGTTCTGAAATTTACCTATAATTATACTTCAAAAGTTCTATCTAATTCATATTTTTCCTTTAATAAGGTTGTAAATAGAGAATCCCCTTGAACTATCTGGTAAATTATGTTATATTCAATGTAAGAAACAATCGTGTTACAGGGTAACGTTGATCTCATTCTATAAGAATGGGGGTGATACCATGAAGAACAACTTCAGTTTCAACGACTTGATGCAGTTTGGATTATTTTTAATTGCACTAATGACATTCATTTATTTGATAAGTTATTAGTATCGTATAGAAACACCACCCTTGATACTTTAGGCGGAATCAGGGTGGTGCTTTCTGTTTTTTATGATCAACGCACCCTGCGGGCGGTTGTTTAATTATTATGTTTATATATTAGCAGAATTTAGAAATTTATACAAGATTTTTATTATGTGTATTTTCGGTTTATAGTTAATCATAGTTTGTAATTAAATCTTTAAAAAAGCGATATTTCTTTATTTATTATATAGTTTATATCGCAATTTAAGTCAT
Source organism: Clostridium sp. KLE 1755 (assembly GCF_000466465.2). NCBI lineage: Bacteria > Bacillati > Bacillota > Clostridia > Eubacteriales > Clostridiaceae > Clostridium > Clostridium sp. KLE 1755. The sequence goes on along the minus strand of NZ_KE992660.1, from coordinate 78,194 downwards.
TTTAAAAGGAACTACACGCACTTGTTTTCGTTAACGAATATTCTCTCGTTCCTCCCTCTGCTACGACACATTCTCCTGTAACTCTCTATAGTTCTCAGAAGCAACCGTCATTTTCTTTACCTATAAAAGTTAGCTTCTTCTAACTTTATTTTATTTACCATATTCCTTCTCCTACCTCTACACACTATTATCACTCCAAAAGTTGATTTATAACCCCCTTGACATTCCCATTTTTCCTGCTATACTAAAAAAGCCGTAAAATCTTATAAGCATATACTTACCAGGCAAAGATTCACGGCAGCTAACCGGTCAGTTCGAGACCTTCCTGACCAAACCGTCCTCCGGACGGCGCAAAAACAAAACTAAAGGAGAACAGAATAATGCAAAAGAAGAACATTCACTTCCTGACCCAGGCGGCAATGATTGCCGCTCTCTACGTTGTGCTTACCTTTATAGCCAACGCCTTCGGCCTTGCCAACTATGCAGTGCAGGTCCGCTTTTCAGAGGCACTTACCATTCTGCCGATTTTCACCACAGCGGGTATTCCCGGCTTATTTATTGGCTGTATTATCAGCAACGTGCTCACAGGCTGCGCCCTGCCGGATATCATTTTCGGTTCCATTGCCACACTCATCGGCGCGTTTGGCACTTATAAGCTGAAATCCAACCGCTTCCTGGCTGTGCTCCCTCCCATTATTGCCAACGCTGTTATTGTACCTCTGGTACTGAAATACGCTTACGGAATCGAACCTCTCTGGTTCTCATTCGTAACTGTTACAGCCGGCGAGATAATTTCCTGTGGAGTGCTTGGCCTCATACTTGCCGCGGTGCTGAATAAATATAAAACGCAGATTTTCGGCACAGTATAATAAGGGAATGCAGTATCGGCGGCTTATGTCAGATATATTCCAAAAGCTATAAACAAAGGGGCAATAACCCCGAAGGCGCTGCCGAATGAACACACTTCTCGCTCAGCTTTGTGTGTCGCGGCAGCGCCTTTGTGTTACATTCATTTTATAGATTTCTGCTGCAGATCCTTATTCCAGGAACTTTCGTATTTCGCTGACTATTTCCTCCGCCTTAAAATGATGGATATAATGGCCGCAGGGAAGCTCGATCAACTCTGCCTGCAGCTTCTGAGCGCATTCCCGTTGAAGCTCCACCCAGAAATCAGCCACGTCCTTCCCATCGGAGCAAAACAGTAAAAAAGGGACCTCCGGCAATCCGCTTTTTCCAACCAAGGCAGCATTTTCATACACAATATCCGTTTCTGCCGCTATGCACCTGTTCATGAAATTCCGTTTTGCCAGCAGCTTTGCCTGCGCGTATTCTTCTTCCGTCAGTCCATCGTCAGCCGCCAACGAGAAAAGCGGCAGCCTGTGCAATCCTAACATCGCTGCCAGCCTCAGCAGACCGATCCCCTTCCCTGCATTTTCCGCTTTTTCGTACGCCTCCGGAAATGCCATATCCAACCCGATAATCGCCTTGATCTCCTGCGGATACTTCTGCGCCCAATATATGGCTTCCAGTCCGGACATGGAATGCGGCAAAAGCACATAAGGCCCTCTTTCCCCCGCAAGGATCAGCGCCCGGCGCGTTTCCTCCAGCATGACATCCAGCCTTCGGCTTTTTGCCGAGATTTCCGAATATCCATACCCTGCCTTTTCCACCACAACACATCTGTAATAAGGCGAAAGCCGTCTGTACAAAGGCCTGAAATCATAGACCGGCGCAATCGTCCCTCCGCCGGATAAAAATACACATGTCACCTTCGTCCGCGCGCCTTCCCCATATACATGCATTTTATGACCGTTCACCTCAACTATTTTCCCGGGAGGTGTCAAATGTCTTTCCTCTTGCCGGGCAAGCGCTTTATTCACCGCTGCTGCCGCTGCCATGCCCCCTGCTATACATCCCGCAATACCGGCCGCCCCTGAAATTAGTTTTTTCACCTTCATCTCTTCTCCTTCTCTTTTACCCATTTACCGTTTCAATCCGGCCGAATACGGAAGCTTACCCGGCCATGCCCTTCCTCCGTGTTTGACAGCCGCACGCTTCCCCCATGAAGCCTGGCCGTCTCCTGGGCAAAAGCAAGGCCAATGCCCATATGTCCGTTCTGGGGACGGCTCTCCGCCTCTGTGTACATTGGCTCCAGGCCATGCCGCAGCGCCTTATTGGTAAATCCCGGCCCTTCGTCAGTGACCAGTATTTCCAGCCAGGGCGCCGTCCATATAAACTGCAGGTATATTTGCCCGCCCCGGGGCGTATGCTCCGCCGCGTTGCGGACAATGTTCAGCACGGCCCTTTTTATATCCTGCCAAACCGCCTCCAGCTCCGGCAGCTCTGTCTTATCTCCCTTCACAGTAAGCCCATATACCCTGCAAAGCTCCTCAGCTTCCCGGAGCAGTTCTGCCTGTACATGCTCCCCGGACATTGCTGTCTTCCTCGCTGCGCCCCCTGCCGGACTGCGGGCAATTTTTTTCAGCCGTTCCAGGTATTCCCCCGCCGCCGCCGTATTTTTCAGAACAGCATCCACGTATTCCCGCTGCTCCTCTGTCAGCTCAGTCTCCGCCAAAAGCTGGGTGTTTCCGTCAATCACTGTCAGAGGTGTTTTCAAATCATGGATCAGGGCGCCTGTCTGCGCGATTCTGCTGTGTTCCATTTTCCACTGCTCCTGCAGAGACTGGCGCAGCGCCGCCTGCAGCTGTTCCATGGCCCTCATCACCTCGTTATATTCCCGGATTCCCGGATTCCCAAGCGGACGCTCCAGTTCTCCTCTGGCCAGGCTGACCGCAGCCTCCTGCAGCACCCTCAGCCTGGCCTTAATCACCTTTACATAATGAAATGTAAGCAGTACCAGGGAGCCGATAAAAAACGCGCCCCAGAAAGTCATATAAAGCCCTTCAAAGCCTGGTATCCGTTTTCTCCATGCCGGATCGGCAAGCTGCATATGGAAGGTATACTGCAGCACCGCCTCTTTCTCCCCATTTTTGACCGAAATATGAAACCGGCCGGCTGCGTTTTTTCCGTTTTCCCGATAGTTCCCGGCAGCACGCAGCGCTTCGCCGTTCAGGTCAGTATCCACAAGGCTCCCCTTTTCCCATATCACATATCCACATAAATCCGGCACAAGCTCCTTTGTTATCCCCTCCTGTTCCATCCGCACCGCGGCCTCCTGAGCCATACGCTCCCCGGCGTTGGCGGCGTACAGCGCACCGGAACCCAGCAGCAGGCTAATCCCCGCCCAGAAGCCCAGGAAAGCAGCGCCTGCCGCCAGGATGCACAGAATCATATATTTTACAAGAATCCAAATTAAACTTATGCTTTTTCGCTGTTCCATCGGTATCCCATTCCCCAGACCGTTTCTATCGGTGCGCTGCCGCAGGAGGCCAGCTTCCCGCGCAGGTTCTTAATATGCTCCGTCACCGCCGCCTCCCCGGAATCACTGTCAAATCCGAAGACCTCTTCCAGCAGCTGCTCTCGCGTATATACCAGCCCCGGATGCCTGGCCAGCGTCTCGCAGAGCATATATTCGCTTCTGGTCAGACTCAGCTCCTGCTCCCCGGCATATACCTTTTTCGCCTGCAGGTCAAAGCGCAGCCCGCCGGAAACAAACCGGTAAGAGGGCACCCGGCGTTCCCGGCGCAGATGCGCCTCCACCCTTGCCCGAAGCTGTAAAACGCTGAAGGGCTTGGTCAGATAATCATCCCCGCCCGCACCCAGCCCGTTCAGCACATCCTCATCCTCTCCCCTGGCCGTAAGAAACAGAATCGGACAGTCTGTAAATGCGCGTATCCGCCCGCAGGCAGCCACGCCGTCCTCTCCCGGCATCATCACGTCGAGCAAAATCAGATCCGCCGCTTTGCACAGCTTCTCATCCAGCTCCTGCGTATCAGGCAGCGCCGTTACAGAATGTCCATCCTTTTCCAGGGCTCTTTTTAATAAACGGCAGATATCCTCCGAATCATCCACCACAATTATTCTTGCCATCGCTTTTCACTCCTGCTGCCATTAGAAAATCTGCATTACCCAGGATATCCCGTACAGTACATATACATGGGCCGGATAAAACCAGTAAAACAGCTTTTTATTTCCTCTTCCCCGCTTTCCATTATACAGATACATCGGTATGGCGGCAAAACCGCTCATCCATCCATACATCTGCGTAAAAAGCATCCGGAATTCCGCTCCCGGAGTAAGCAGGAAGGGCGCCAGCCCCTCCAGCAGCAGCGCCGCCGCAAAAAAGCCGGCAGCCTGCAGAGCCCTGTTTTTCCTCAATCCGTAAAGAAGAAGGCCTTCCAGGATAAAATATGTTCCGCCATCCATAATTGCAGTGTGCATGGGGAGGACCGTATAGTGCAGAATCAGCACCACAGGCGTGGAAGCGGGAACCTGATATATAAGCCCCATTCCAAGCACCGGCCACAACAACGGCAGCAATACCGCGCACAGACCCTTCAGCCATTGTCTTTGTCTGCACCATTCAATCCCCTGCAGGATGACCAGCAGAATGGAAAAGGTGGCCAGCATCTGATTCTGCGGCACAAACCCATCTGGCCGTCTCACAAAGCTGAGAAATACATATTGCAGCGCTCCCATGCCCACGGCAATGGCATAAATCCGCAGAAAATATTTTTTCCGGTTCCGTGTATGCGCAAAGCCTTCCAGCAGACAGAACAAAAACAGCGGCGCCGACACCCTGCCCAGCATGGAAAACCATTCCGGCACCTTTCCCGTAAACTCAAAAAAATAGTGTATATGGTCAAATACCATCAATACCAATGCCAGCCACTTCAGCTGAAAATCCGTGAAACCCTTCCATTGCTTTCTTTTTTCCATCATACCTGCCTCCTGAACCCGGGAAATGCAAACTCTCCGTCATATATTCCCCTTATTTTTTCAATTCAAAGGATAGCAGGAAATTCTAAGGATTTTATAAGGAAGAATCCTCTTCTTTATAATTTTCCCCCTGGTTATCTTCTTTCGCCCTTTCTTTCTTCAGTCTTCTGAAATAATCCGCAACGGCATAGTACACCGGTATTGCCAGAAATACCAGCCATCCCGGATGCCACAGCCCCTTGAAGATGCCAAGGAGCAGAAAAATAAGGAAGGTCAGCAAAGGAAAGGCAAACCTCATCATATCCCTTTTCCGGAAAGCTTCCAGACAGGTATGCCACAGAGGAATCGTAAGGAGGATTACCCAGGCCGGATGCCATGCCCCGGTAAGGACGCCAATAACGATAAAGGCTGCAATTACCAGAACCGCAAAGGGGAACTCCGGCCTGGCCAGCTCCCAGAGATATCTGCCGTCATATTTTTCACCATTGACATAGACGCCGTTGGAATCCACGTGTACCTCATCCTCCGTATCCACCACATGGATCCCCTTCCAGCCCACATGCACCTCGCTGTCCTTATCCTTACAGTGGATTCCGTCCAGGCCGATATGTACATATTCCGGTGTGTTCCACCGTCCATCCGCCGCTGTCTCTGCAGCGTCTCCCGAAAAAGGGCCGCCGTCCCCAGCCGGTGCTGGCGCTGCTTCCTCAATCTCCGGCATCTCTGCATTTTCCGGCATGGGGATCTCATCCTCCGTCCGCAGCAGCTCATCCATGGAAATTCCGTAAATCCGTGAAAGCAGAATCAGGTTATCCGTATCCGGCGATGCTTCAGCTCTTTCCCATTTACTTACCGCCTGACGGCTGATGCCCAGCTTTTCCGCCAGCGCCTCCTGGGACAGACTGTTCTGTTTCCTTAAATTTACAAGCCTGTTGGCGATCTCAATATTCATAACATAACCTCCTGCTGTGTTAAAAAATTTATCGTTTCTGTTGGCTTGCATTATAAGGGATTTAGCCAAAGTTGCACTACCAATTCTGCTTTTCATCACCGCAACTATCGGTTGCATTGCCCGGAAACAGCCATTTTATGCGTACTCCCGGAATATACCTGCAGCCGGCTTCCCGCAGGGGAGTCTGGTCCGTACACCCTTAATCTTAAGAAAATAATCTAAAGAAAAAAGTGCACGGACCGGACCGCCCGCAGGCGCCGGCTGTTATTTTTTCACATAGGATATAAAGTGGCAGCCATTTTCCGTAAACCAGTCTGCCGCATCGTTCATGCCCATTTTGTATACCTTATCCGTCTCCGGATTCATCAGCACCACATTCTTTTCATTGAAACCGATGATCAGCACTGCATTGCCGTCACCCAGCATGGCCAGTACGGGAATCTCTCTGTCCGGATAATAAAGCACGCTGTCCAGGGTGCAGCCGGACAGATCCAGCACCTGCACATTCTCCAGGTTTTCCTGAAGCACCTCCTGCACCGTCTTGCCCTGGGTAAGCATATATTCCGAGTTTCTCATAATTCCTTCATATGCCAGAATCGTATCCAGACAGACTGCCAGGCTGTTTTTGTCCTCCGTTACCGGCGAAGCTTCAATGGCCATAATCTGGTTCTTGGTATTGATTTTGTCCTTCCGCCATACATAAGCGCCGCTTTCCCCGGTGACTGTGCCGCTGATTTCATAGGCAAGGCTGATGGCTTCTCCCGCAGTGGAAAGGATGGCCACCTCCCCGTCAGGCCCATATACATAATAGCTTTCCATAGGCTGCTCCGCCTGCGGCAGCTGAATCTCCCTGCTGCCCTCGTACAGAACCTCCTTAGGCGTAAGCCGCTTCAGCTTCTTGCTGTCAGGAGCCGATTTCATCTGTATTTCGGTTATGGTTTCAAAATCATCCACCGGAATGGTGATAACCTTATTGCTCTTGACTACCTCTGCCGCCCCGCTCACAATCTGATCATTGGGCGCGGCCGTATAATTACCTTCCCCATCTTTTTCCACACGGCTCAGGTTAATCTGATTTCCGTTAATACTGCAGTCCGTGGTATAGAAGCCGTCTTTTTCGTAGGTTTTCAGCACCTTTCCGTTCTCATCCTGTATTCTCACCTGGAACATGGGAAAAATCATGGTTCCCGTATCATCAAGAATCACGTCCGACTGCCTCGCCACGCCATATATCACATCCTCCCCCATAAAGCCAAGAGGCATGATATAATTGCCGCTTCCCGCTTCTATCTTCATCTGCTCCCCGCTGTTTAAGTTCATCAGGGTCAGGCTGCTGCTGGCATATTTTTTCCCCTCATTCTGCCACACAATCATACGGTTGCTGTCCGATACCTGGTAGGTATCCCCGCTCATATTCTCCGCGATCACATCCACCGTCTGCCGATCCAGATGCACACAGTTAATCTGGTTATTCATCAGCAGATACAATTCGTTCTTACCGTTGATATAGGCCAGGCGTTCCAGCTCCGCCTCAAAGATTTCCGGGGATTTGGCGCTGGGGATAAATGCCAGCTCCTCCACCGTGTTCAGGGAATTATTGTACAGATAGATTTCCGCGCCGGTATAACCTTCCCTGCGGCCCCGGCTGATATAGCCGTATACCATAAAAAATACATTTCCCGCTTCATCCACCTGAAGGATTTTAAAATCATGCCCGCTGTAGAAGGTCCTTTCATCCCTTCCCTCAGAATCGTAAAAAGAAAACAGCTTGGAAAGCCTGTTGTCCGTCACATTCACGCTGTAAAGCACGCCGGCCTGGGCAAACGCAAGTATTTTGCCGCCGTCGCTCTCCATCATTTCCACATGTGGATCCGTAATGCCCAGCACGATCTTATCTCCCACAAAGGCAGAATTATCCTCCGCGAAAATTTCACTCATCTGCCGTTCATAATCCAGCAGATACATCCGGTCCGTTCCCTGGCGGACACGGTAAACCTCTTCCACGGAGGCATAGGTTTCCCTGCCCTGCCGGATGTAGTTTACCAGATATTCCACCGTGATGGATGCGGTCTCCTCCGAAATCTCCCGGATGGTGAAAACCGGCTCCGTTATCTGCTCCACCTCCAGCCCGGCCCAGCCAATCTGGGACGCCGTGTTGTTTATCGTTACCCGGCTGAGCGTAGTATTATCGGCGTCGCTTTTCGGCTCCAGATTCTTGCCAAACTCGCCCGGCCATCCGTCACTGAAGGTTGCCGCATTAAAATTCCTTACAAATTCCAGCTTTTCCTCCACGCCGTAGCCGTCCGCCTGAATAATCCGCATATAATAACGGACGCACCTGCCATCCTCCAGATTCACGAGAAAGGTCAGCCCGTATTCCGTTTTTTCCTCAATGAGATCCTTCAGGACGATATCCGCCGTCAGCGTATCCCCCAACGTCCGGTAATTGGTGATTTCCGTATTTTCCACCAGACGGCTGCCGTCCACGCTGCGCACCTCAAAGGCGAGGGATTCCACGGACTGCCCATACTTTTTTACGCTGAAGGACAGCCTTCTGTCCGACTCAATGGGCATAACGCTTTCCTTCATATACTGTTCATCCATGGCGTTTAAAAAGCCGCGCATCATATTCACATGCTGCTCTCCCACGTTTACATAGACAAGAGGCAGCTCCGGCAGCTTCATTTCCGCCGTCATATCCGTATTTCCTCTGTTCAGAAACAGGCTGCTGACAATCAGCACCACGATAAATGTCGCCGCAAACACGCAGCCCTTAATAATTGTTTTCTTCATTCCGCTTCCTTTACTGCTTCAAAAGTTCCTGCAGGCAGGTATGTACGTGCAGGAAGTCCGTCATTTCCTGTATGCCGGTATCCGCCGGCTTTGTCCCCTTCCTTTTCACCGCCCTGATAAGAATATTCTTCGGCGTATGCTCCATATCAATGAACTCCAGCAGCTGCGTGTCATAGCCTGCCTCCTCCAGCAGGTTTCCGCGCAGCGCGTCCGTCAGAAGGGCCGACATCCGTTCTTTTACCAGTCCGTATTTGAGGGCGGGCTTAAGAATATCACATGCGATCTGCCTGTTCATCTCATGCTGACAGCAGGGAACGGACAGGATAACCTCCGCATTCCAGCGCACGGCCTTATACAAAGCATAATCCGTAGCCGTATCACAGGCATGCAGCGTGACCACCATATCCACCTTTTCTTCCCCGGAATAATCCGCAATATCACCCTGCAAAAATTCCAGGCCTTCATACCCGTATTTATCCGCCAGCTCCTGACAATGCCGGATGACCTCCTTTTTCAAATCCAGCCCTGTAACGCGGATATCCAGGCCGCAAAGCTCATGCAGATAATAATACATGGCAAAAGTCAGATAGCTTTTGCCGCAGCCGAAATCTATGATGCGCACACATCTGTCTTTAGGAAGTATAGGCATAATATCCGCAATAAATTCCAGAAATCTGTTAATCTGCCTGAATTTATCATAACGGCTCTTCACAATCCTGCCATCCTGAGTCTGCACACCCAGATCCACAAGAAAAGGAACCTGCTTTCCTTCCTCCAGAATATATTTTTTTGCTCTGTTATGGGAAAGGGAAAGCTCCTTCGCTTTTTCCCCGCCGCTTTTTTTCTTCTTTATTGTTATTTTCCCTTTCTTACTGACAAGGGCCACCGCCTGGAAATCCATGGTTTCCACATCCAGCTGCCGGAAGCTGTCTTCCATGGCCTTTCCCATTTCTTCCATGGCTTCGGCAGCGCTTACATTGCGGTGGAACACCTGGTTACCCCGGTAGCTCTCCAGCTGAAAGCACAGCTCGTCCTTTATCATGACAGGCCGCAGCTTCAGCCTGACGGCTCCGTCCTTTTTTCTGGGGCCTCCCGCCGTTATCTGATACAGCCTTTCATTCAGGCTCTCTTGCAAAAGCTTGTATAATTCTTCCATAACAATACCTGCTGTTTCTCCGTATTTTCCGCCATCATCCGCAGTGGTTTCACTCCGGCTGCGCCGCCGGCCTGCCCTGATACCACAGCAGGCCCGGTGCGCGGCGCCGTCAAAAGTCTGAATCTATTTTAATTCCTTTGTCTGAAATGCACAACTAGAATTTATAAAATCCGTTATTTCCTCCAAAAGCTGAAAAACCGCCATAGGATGCGCTCCTGATCCGGTTTCCTCTTCCGTGTCTTCTGCGGAATATTTCGTAAAAAAGGAGGACCTGAATCAGATCTCTTCTATGATTCCATTCCTCTTCCCTGCGGGAAGTGATCTGCATCTGCTGCGGCCCCGGGATGACAGCCGCCGTTTCAGATACTACCGCGGCCTCCTCCGGCGCAGCTTCCTCTCCGTCCGGCACACGTGCCTGGGTTTCCTCTCCGTCCTTTTTTCTTGCGGAAGCTCCGGCGGCTAGCTCTCTTTCCACCGCCGCCCGGCCCTCATCAGCCTGCTCCTCTTCCCTTCTTATCTTATCATAAATATCCTCTCCCAGACGGTAAAGCGCCATCCGGTCAGGATATTCATCATAAATCATGCTGCCGTTGTAATCCATGGTATCCAGGATATCACTGATTTTTTTCTGATAACGCTGGGCATCCTGGGGATAGAGCTGAAGAAAATATTCCAGATCACGAATTGCATCGTCCTCTTCCTCCCAGAACATGGGCATGGGATAGGTCATATAAAAAGGAAGGGGGGTCCCCGGTGCGCCGCAGTTTCCATAAGGGCAGCCGTAATTCATATTCGCTCCCCCGTTCCTCCACTCCTCCGGAGCTCCCTCCCTATTGTACTCTCTGTAGCTTCGCTGGTTTCCTCTGTAACCGGGCATTCTCCGTCCTTCGCTTTCTTCGCGGTAGGGTTCTTCCGGAAATCGGCCCGGGAATTTTCTGATATCGTCCATTCCATTTTCCTTTCCGGACACTCCGCCCCTGAAGCCCGGTATCTTATCTCATTGATATTCGGCGCGGCAGGCTGCGCCGCAAGACGGAATATGAATGAGATAAGACACCGGCTCAGACGCTTCACATCCAATCAGCCTTTATCTTATGTTATGCGCCCGGAAAGGAAAGGGTTTATGCCATTTTTTTCTTTTCTGTAATTCTGTCTGCTGCCTGCCCTGCTCTTGCGGCCTCTTCCTTCGTGCAGCCGCCGCAGTATCTGGCCTTTTCATACAGCCCGAGCAGCTCCTGCGCCGCCTTCAGGTTTTCTGTTTCGGTAAAGCAGCCGGCCTCCAGGATTTCCCTGGCTGTCCGCGTGTGGATCCTGCCGTCCGTCATGCTTTCTTCCTCTTTTTTCCATGAACCCCGGCCGCGGCGTCCTGTCTCCGGCGCCGGCAGAAGCCCCAGCTTCTTAACGGTTTTAACAAAAATCTTCCTGATCTTCTCCTCCGGGCTTCTGGCCAGGAGAGGGAGAGCCTTTTCCCTGTCCCGTTTTCTTTTGTCCCGTTCCAGGGATTCCCGGATTTCCGTCGTCCTGCCTTCCTCCACCTCCACCGCATTCCCCTTTTCATAGAAACGCCGGATTGCGGCAAGGACCAGCTTATATACCAGGAAACAAAGCAGCGCCGCCACCGCTGCTGCCATCAGATATTCCGTAATCTTAATCAACAGTTCCAGCCAGGCTGGCTGGGCTGCCGCCTCGCCAATCCCCATATCCATTTGCTGCTGCTGTACAATCTCCGTCACAGGCTCCTGCTCCTTGCCGGAAAAAAGCTGCAGTAAAAAGCTGACAGCTATGGCAATGGCCCTGGCAATATAATAGCCAAGCTTTTTTACCAGATCCATCATTCCCTGCACCAGCCGGTTGTTCGTGCCCGCACCCAGGATTATCACCGTGAACAGACCGAAAAGCCCCGCCATTGTCCCGCCTCTTACGAGCATTTTCTTCACCGGGATATGGGCATTGCTGCTGCGGTTAAACTGTACGAACCGATCCAGATGCTCCAGATAGGAGTATACGAAAAAGAGAAAGGTATACAGCAGCGCTGTATTAATAATCCGGCCGCAGCCGGCCTCCATCCCCATATAGGCGCATATCAGGAAAGAAGCGCCGGCACCGATTCCCGCAGCCACCGCCCCCAGCTGTCCTTCCCCGATTCTCTGCTTTGAAATCCGGAGCATAAAGGAAAGCATCAGATAAATCGACACAAAAACCCCGAAGCAGACCCTCTGCGCCGTGCCCTGTCCCAGCAGAAGCACCGCCCCCGCGGCAACAGCGCCATGCAGCGCCACAAAGCTCATAAAATGGGCCGCCTTCGCCCGGATCAGCAAAAACAGAAACGGAACTGCCATAAGCAGGATCTGCCGGAACAGACCGGGAGTGCCAAACTGCCCGTTTTCAGCCTCCAATACCTTTTCCAAATTGGGAAATGAACCAAATATTACCGTCTCCAGGCAGAAAATCACAAGGAAGTTCATCAAAACCTCAAGACACATCATGCAGCGATCAATCCATTTATTTTCCATTCAGCATTTCCTCCGCATTCAGCCTGATAAAATGCAGTTTTTCAGCGTCCTCCACCAGGCCCTCCATCCTTGGAAACAACGGGCACATCCAGCTAAAATCCGCGCCGCTTCCTGCAAAATGCCGTATAAGCTCCTGGAACGCCGCACTCCGGTCCACCGAAAGGAACAGTGTGGCAATATCCTTTCCCTCTTCCTCCAGCTCCCGTTCAAACACCTCGCCGAACGGGTACACTCCCTTCTCCAAATCCAGCCTGGCAAAAGCCCGGTTAATGCTTTCCATATGCCCCGGCGCCGCGCTTGGCTGCATTTTCATGGGTTCCCCAGTCAGCACATCCCTGCCGTTGGCATATACCGCCACGCGGATCCCCTGCCCCAGCAGCTCTCCGGCAAACCGGACCGCAATGGAAATACACAGCTCCACCAGCCTGTCGTTTTTCAGGATGCCGGAATCCTCCAGATTCAGGAAAATACGCACCGCCCGCAGGGAGGTGAAATTACGCATATTCACCATCAGCTCTCCCATCCGGGCCGTGGCCTTCCAGTTGATGGTCTTCATTTCATCAAAAGCCGCATATTCCCTGATTCCCCGGTATTCAAAGGGATCCTCCAGCATATGTCTCTTTGCCAGGATTTCCCCGTTCAGCTTCTGCAGCGCCGTATCCAGTTCCACCCCCGCCGCAGGTCTTGGGTAAACATACAGCGTGGTGTCCGCCTCCGCCTCGGCAATCATCTCCCTTGTCAGGAACAGATCCGCAGCCACCAGATCCAGCCCCCGGATACGGTAATAGCCCCTGGCTCCGCAGAGGAAGGGTATTTTCCTCGTCACACGCTGTCTGGGCCCCAATGACAGAATATCGTTCCTGTAATATTTATCGGTGACCGCGCCGTCCCCTTCGTCGGAAAACCGCAGGTTCCTGGAAACCTGGAATTTTACCTTCAGCATGGGAAGGGGAAGGAGCTTCCGGTTTTCCACCCGCTCCAGCAGAAGGCATTCCTCCCCTTCCACCGCACTCTCCCTGGAAAAAAGCAGCTCTGCGGACAAGCCCTTTTCCCAATAGTGGCTGTATATCCACGCCTGTGCCGCAAACAGCAGCACAGCGCCCAGTCCAATCCAAATAATCAGCATAATTTCTCCCCTGAAGCCGCCGCCGTATCCAGCTATCCTGCAAAAAACGGCTGAAAACGGCAGCCTGCAAGCTATCTCCTGCTAAAATCCTCCACCGGCACCGGCACGCTTTTCAGAATTTCTTCCATCAGCTTCACCGCTTCCTCCTGCCGGCTCCTTCCGAAGGAAAACACCAGCCTGTGGGCCAATACCGCAGGAGCCAGCTTTTTCACATCATCAGGGGTCACATAATCCCTTCCCTCCATACAGGCCAGCGCTTTGCAGCACCGCATCAGGGCCAGTGTTCCTCTGGGGCTTACTCCCATTACCACTTTTTCCTGCTTTCTGGTGGCCAGGACAATATCCGCCAGATAACCGTTTATCAGCGGATGCACATATGTTTTCTCCGCCTGTCTCTTTACCGCAATCAGCTCTTCGCATGTCATGACGGCGTTAAGCTCCAGGAGAGGATCCTTTTCCCGGTAGGTTTCCAGAATCCGGATTTCCTCTTCCCTGTCCGGCAGCCCCATGGAAAGCTTCATCATAAAACGGTCCGTCTGTGCCTCAGGAAGAGGGAAGGTTCCCGCAGTTTCCACCGGATTCTGAGTGGCGATTACAAAAAAAGGCTCGGCCAGCTTCCGTGTCTCTCCGTCCACCGTCACCTGGCGTTCCTCCATACATTCCAGCAGTCCGGCCTGAGTCCTGGGCGTGGCCCTGTTGATTTCATCCGCCAGCAGGATATTGGTGAACACCGGCCCTTCCTTCCATTCAAACTGTTCGGTTTCCCTGCTGTAAATATGCATACCCGTGATATCCGCTGGCAGCATATCCGGCGTGAACTGGATTCTGCCGAAATCCACGCCCAGTGAGGCTGACAGGGCCTTTGCCAGCTTCGTCTTCCCTGTCCCCGGCACATCCTCAAGAAGCACATGCCCGTCCGCCAACAGTCCGGCCAGCAGTTTTTCCAGCACATCCTTCTTCCCGATAATCACCTTTCCCACATTTTCCAATACCTTGTTAATATCTTCACGCATCGTCTTTCCTCCCGCCCCGGAACATTATGGCTGCAAACGGCCGCAGTACCGTAAACAGCAGCCCTGTTCCATGTAAGCTGTTATGTAATGTACGCCTACGGGCATACTTAAGAAAAAGCAGGCATATCCTTAAAGATTACACCTGCTTTCTCCTCCCTTTTATTTTAAAACGTTAATACGTGCCATGGCTCTGTCCAACGCAGTTTCCGCCCTTGCCAGATCCGTATTCGGTTCATGGCGCCTGATGCGTTCCTCTGCCCTTTCCAACGCTGCCTTTGCACGGTTTGCATCAATTTCCTCAGGCCATTCCACCACTTCGGCAAGCACGGTCACCTGTGTCTGCAGTATTTCCACAAATCCCGCATGCAGCGCCGCTTCTCTTTTGCCCTCATCCGTAGTAATGGTGAGAATGCCCGGTTTAATCATAACGGTCATGGGAATATGGCCCTTATAGATACCAATTGCCCCTTCCGTTGTATTGAACTCCACCATAGACACCGGCCCTTCATAAAAAACCCGTTCCGGCGTGATGATTTTCAATGTAAAATTCCTGTCCTCTGCCATAAATGCACCTCTATTTCACACGGGCAAGCACATCGTCAATGCTTCCCGCGTTGAGGAAGTAGCTCTCCGGAATATCGTCATGCTCACCTTCCAGAATCTCGCGGAAGCTGCGGATGGTTTCGGAAATCGGAACATACTTTCCTTCCATTCCTGTAAACTGCCCTGCAACGAAGAAGGGCTGGGAAAGGAATCTCTGTACCTTTCTCGCACGGGATACCACCAGCTTATCCTCCTCGGAAAGCTCATCCATACCCAGGATAGCAATGATATCCTGCAGCTCGTTATAACGCTGCAGCAGCTCCTGCACACCTCTGGCCACACGGTAATGCTCCTCCCCTACAATTCTGGGATCCAGAATTCTGGAGGTGGACTCCAGCGGGTCAACCGCCGGATAAATACCCAGCTCTACGATGGAACGGGAAAGTACCGTTGTCGCATCCAGATGGGCAAAGGTTGTGGCCGGAGCGGGGTCCGTAAGGTCATCGGCAGGCACGTATACCGCCTGAACGGAAGTAATGGAACCGTTCTTGGTGGATGTGATACGCTCCTGCAGGGCGCCCATTTCCGTCTGCAGCGTGGGCTGATAACCTACCGCAGAGGGCATACGTCCCAGAAGCGCGGACACCTCGGAACCTGCCTGGGTAAATCTGAAAATATTGTCAATGAACAGAAGCACGTCCTTACCGCCCTTGTCACGGAAATATTCCGCCATGGTCAGGCCGGAAAGTCCGACTCTCATTCTCGCTCCCGGAGGCTCGTTCATCTGACCGAATACCATGGTGGTCTTATCGATAACCCCGGATTCTTTCATTTCATAATAAAGGTCATTTCCTTCTCTCGTACGTTCGCCTACGCCGGTGAACACAGAATATCCGCCGTGCTCTGTGGCGATATTACGGATCAGCTCCTGGATCAGGACCGTCTTTCCTACACCCGCGCCGCCGAACAGGCCGATCTTGCCGCCCTTCTGATAAGGACAGAGCAGATCGACTACCTTAATGCCTGTTTCCAGCAGCTCCGTTTCCGTTGACTGCTCCTCAAAATCCGGCGCCGGTCTGTGAATGGGCTCATAATCCACTCCGGTGGGTGCCGGAAGGTTATCTATCGGCTCTCCCAGGACGTTGAACATACGTCCCAGCGTTTTCTCCCCTACCGGGACACAGATGGGGGCGCCTGTGGCGATAACGTCCATTCCCCTCACCAGTCCGTCCGTGGAACCCATGGCAACACAGCGCACAATATCGTCACCCAGATGCTGGGCAACCTCTGCAACCAGCGTGCCGCCGCTTCTGGTAGGAATTTTCAGCGCTTCATTGATATCCGGCAGGCAGTTCTGTTCAAATTTCACGTCCAGAACCGCGCCGATTACCTGCGTGATTTTTCCGTTTTTATTCTCTGCCATTGTTGTTTCCTTTCCTGTTTCGTAAATACCCGCAGGCAGTTAACTGCCTGCAGCCAGTCACTGCGCCCGCAGCCATAAGCAGCCTACAGGCAATGATTAGCTGATCGCAGGTGATCACTAGCTGATCGCCTGGGCGCCTGCAATAATCTCCGTCAGCTCCTGCGTAATGGATCCCTGACGCGCCCTGTTGTACAGCAGCGTCAGATCCTCAATGATATCCTCCGCATTGCTCGTTGCGGAATCCATAGCCTGCATTCTCGCGCCGTTCTCACTGGCGGAAGCCTCAAGAAGGCCTCCGTAAATCATACTGGTAATATATTTGGGTATCAGCAGATCCAGCGCATCCACCTCTTCCATTTCAAAATTCATGGGCGCTGTGGGTCCCTGCTGTTCTTCCGGCGTTTCCGCCTCAGAGCCCGAAAGGCTCCCGCGGCAGTACTTTTCTCCGGCGAAGTCATCCGTACATACGGGGAGCAGCTTCACCAGAACCGGAATGTGCACCACTGTATTTTTGAAAATTGTATAGGCCAGGTAGATTTCTCCAATCTCACCCTTTTCAAAAGCCTCAAGAACACGCCTTCCGATATGCATGGCATCATGGTAGGAGGGTTCCTCCATCACCTCCGAATAATCGGCGGCGATATGGTAGCCGTTTCTTTCCAGCGTATCCCTGCCCTTCTTACCCACAGCATAGATTTCCAGGTCCTCCTTGGAAAAGTCCCCTTTGGTAATCAGCTTGGTAATATTGGAATTGTAGCCGCCGGCCAGCCCCCTGTTGGAGGTAATGACGATTACCCCTTTCTTACTGCCGGCTCCGCCGTCCAGATACGGATGGCTGATGTTCTCCGACATGCTCAGAATGGAACGGACCGTCTGGTACATGGTGTCAAAATAAGGCTTGGATTCCTCGGCTTTTGTCTTGGCCTTCTGCAGCTTGACGGTAGAGACCAGCTTCATGGCTTTCGTAATCTGCTGGGTACTTTGGATACTCCCCTTCCGCCTTTTTATATCTCTCATGGAAGCCATACAAATTCACCTGTTCTTTCTACCTGAATTGTGCCTTGCATTCCTCAATGGCCTTAATCAGCGTTTTTTCCGTCTCCTCGGAAATTACCTTTTCCTCACGGATTGCCGCCGGAACCTCCGGATACTTCACGTTCAGGAATTCAAACAGCTCGCTCTCAAATCTTGTAATATCGGTTACCGGAATATCCAGCAGATATTTGTTGGTAGCGGCATAAATGATAATAACCTGGTACTCTACAGCCATCGGCTTATACTGAGGCTGCTTCAGAACTTCCTTAATACGTTCGCCCTGTGCGAGCTTCTCCTTGGTATCCGCATCCAGATCGGATCCAAACTGTGAGAAAGCCGCCAGCTCCCTGTACTGCGCCAGCTCCACACGGATGGGAGCGGCAATTTTCTTCATGGCCTTAATCTGCGCTGCACCGCCTACACGGGAAACGCTCAGGCCCGCATTAACAGCAGGACGGAAGCCCGCATTGAACATTTCCGTCTCCAGATAAATCTGGCCGTCAGTAATGGAAATAACGTTGGTAGGGATATAAGCGGAAACATCGCCTGCCTGCGTTTCAATAATCGGAAGCGCAGTCAGGGAACCGCCGCCGTACTCCTCGCTCATTCTCGCCGCACGCTCCAACAGTCTGGAATGCAGATAGAATACGTCTCCGGGATATGCCTCACGTCCCGGCGGTCTCTTAAGTAGCAAAGACAGGGTACGGTAAGCCGCCGCATGCTTGGTCAGGTCATCATAAACCACCAGCACGTCGCCGCCGTTCTCCATCCACTCCTCACCGATTGCACAGCCGGAATAAGGCGCTATATACTGCAGCGGTGCCAGCTCACTTGCGGTGGATGCAACCACCGTGGTATAAGCCATGGCGCCGAATTCTTCCAGGGTCTTTACTATCGTTGCAACCGTAGATGCCTTCTGGCCGATTGCCACATAGATACATTTAACATTCTGCCCCTTCTGATTGATAATGGTATCAATTGCTATGGCAGTCTTTCCGGTCTGCCTGTCGCCTATGATCAGCTCACGCTGCCCTCTTCCGATGGGCACCATGGAGTCAATCGCCTTAATACCTGTCTGCAGGGGAGTATCTACAGATTTTCTTGTAATTACGCCGGACGCAACCCTTTCGATCTTGCGGTATTTGTCCGTCTGGATAGGCCCTTTGCCGTCGATCGGCTGTCCAAGGGCATTGACTACACGTCCTGTCATCGCATCGCCTACAGGAACCTCAACCACCCTGCCGGTGGTCTTTACGATATCGCCTTCGCGGATATTTCTCTGGCTGCCCAGAAGAACGGCACCCACATTATCCTCTTCCAGGTTCAGTACCATTCCGTACACTTCACCGGGAAATTCCAAAAGCTCGCCCTGCATTGCGTTTTCAAGTCCGTGGATACGTGCGATACCGTCCGCAACCTGGATGACCGTACCAACTTCCGCCACTTCCAGCTTGGAGGAGTATCGCTCTATCTGTTCTTTTATAACCGAGCTAATCTCTTCTGGTCTTAAATTCATGGACTTTCAACCTTCCTCATTTTCTTGTTGTTACGAAAGCTGTACCTTCATCAGCTGCCTCTGCAGCCCTTCCAGCTTTGTACGGATGCTTGAATCCACCACCCTGTCGCCAATCCGGATAACAAGCCCGCCAATCAGCTCCTCATCCAGGCTGAAATGCAGCTCCATTTTATCGAACTGCGTGGTCTCAAGCAGGCGCTTCTCAATCTTGGACTTCTGCGCCCCGGTCAGCTCCACCGCACTTGTGACAAAAGCCACCCCTATCCTGTGATAGGCCTTATATCTGTCCGTATAGTAAGTAAAAATATCTTCTGCAGCGCCGTAACGGCCCTTGTGAATCAGCACCTCCAGAAAACCGTACATAGTATCCGAAAGCTTCCCTTCAAAAACCTTCTGAAGGACCTCCAGCTTCTCGTCCCTGCCGATGTCCGGATGGTTCATCAGCCTGGAAAAGCCAGGGTTTTCTTCCAGTATTCCGCGGAGGGCATCGATCTCCTCCATAAGGCTGTCCACAATTCCCTTTTCCAGCCCCAGGCTAAACAGCGCTTCTCCGTAAGTTTCCGAAACTAGCTTAGCCATGTGCTATCACCTATTTCCTTCAGAGTCTCATCAATCAGGCCATCCTGTGCGGATGCATCGATTGTGGTGCCGATTACCTTGCCCGCAAGTACGGAAGCGAGGGAAACCATTTCCTTTTTCACCTCGTCCGCAACCTTCTTCTTCTCAAGCTCCGCCTCAATCTTGGCTCTCGCCACGATTCTGGCCGCTTCATCCCTGGCCTCCGTAATAATACGGGTTTCGTTGGCCATGGCTTTCTTTCTGGTTGCACTCAGGATATCATCGGCTTCCTTATTGATATTTGCCAGCTTGTCCTCATACTTCTTTTTCAAAGCGGCAGCTTCTTCCTGGCTGACTCTTGCTTCTTCCAGTTCATTCCGGATTTTGTCCTGTCTCTTCTTCAAGAACTCCCTTGCGGGATTAAACAGGAAATAGGACAGGGCCAGGAACAGAACGAATACTGCAATAATGGAAAGCACTGCGTCCGCCAGCAGCTGGAAATCCAGGTCAAACAGGCGGGGTGTCATTCCGTCAGCAGTCAAAAGCGCTGCCATCGCTAATTTTGTCGTCAAGATGCAAGCCTCCTTTCATTCTTTTTTCCGGTCGGGGCCGCACCTTAAATCAGCGGTTTAACGAACATGAGCAGCATGGCAACAAGAAGGCCGTACAGACCTGTTGTCTCGGCAACTGCCTGTCCAAGAAGCATGGTGGATGTGATATCGGATTTTGCGCCGGGGTTGCGTCCTACCGCTGCTGCAGCATGTCCTGCGGCAATACCCTGTCCTACACCAGGTCCGATACCTGCGATAACCGCAAGACCTGCACCGATTGCTGAACATCCCAGAATAAAGCTTTCATTGAACTCCATAATTTCCTCCATTCCTCCGCCTCCCGGCGGGTAAAAATAATTTCTTTTTTATGAACAATTGCGCCGGCTTGCCGGGCGCTGTTGTTTCCATGTTTAGTCATCACCGATGGCATCCGATATATATGTCATCGTAAGCATACAGAACACATAGGTCTGTATTGCGCCTGAGAAAAGGTCAAAATACACATGCAGCGCAGCCGGCCAGATCACCGCAAACCACTTCAGCAGTCCGTACACAAGCGCCATCATAACGGTACCTGAAAGCACGTTGGCAAACAAACGCAGCGACAATGAGATAGGCACTGCCACATCACCGATAATATTAATCGGCGCCCAGATAGGCCATGGCTCGCACAGTCCTTTTAATACGCCTGACAGCTTCTGGTGCTTCAGCTTGTTGTAATGGATCAGCGTAAACGTAAGCAGACCCAGGGGAAGCGTCACACCGTAGTCCGCTGTGGGCGGCCTCAGGCCGAACAGTCCGGAAATATTGCTTATCAGAATAAAAATAAATATCGTTCCGATATAGTTCGCAAACTTTACGGCATTCTTTCCCATTACATTGTGAATCATGCCGTCCAGCTTCTCGACAATCATCTCCACAACATTCTGGAAGCC
This sequence comes from Clostridium sp. KLE 1755, assembly GCF_000466465.2. Lineage (NCBI taxonomy): Bacteria > Bacillati > Bacillota > Clostridia > Eubacteriales > Clostridiaceae > Clostridium > Clostridium sp. KLE 1755. Next base: position 57,241 of record NZ_KE992660.1, on the reverse strand, counting down.
TCCGGGCACTTCTGAGGCATGCTTCATCGCACGGTTGGCGGCAATGGCAAACCCGATAATCACAAGCATAACGATCAGCAGGCATACATGTGTCGTTGTAATCCACACCTCGTGTCCGAAGAAATTATAGGAAAAGATTCCATGTATCATGAAATCCACTCCCGAATCCGCGGACATCAGAATTCCAGTATTCATCCTAGGTTCACCTCCTTTTTTTCTTCATTTTCAGATCCCGTATGTGCGCCGCCGCACATACTCAAATCAGGCGGGGACGAAAGCAGGGAAGCATCAGCCTGCCCCTCCGTATCCGGATGCCGCCGCTTATGGATAAAGGGCTGCATATAAGCCGCCGCCTTAAGTCCCATAATTCCCAGGAAAGCGGCCAGCGGATTGGCGGCGCCGGTCAGCATTACCACCGCAAATACCGCAACTATCACGGCATACCTGATGAAGGCATGCTTTCTGATAAAGCCCTGGGCGGCGCCCTCCCGGTCCAGGCCGCGGTCAAGGGACCACCACATATGAAAGGCCGCAGCTGACGCAAGGATCACTCCGATCCACAGGCCGAGGCTGTAGCCTCCCTTATCCTTTATAAACCATATGGGAATTAACTGACAGGCAGCACCCCATATCAGGATGCCTGTCCACAGTTCCAGAACTGTCTCATTTACTTTTTCCAGAAGATTTCTCATCACGGCAACCTTTACTCTTGTCCCTGGTTAATTTCTGTGCCAATACATATATGTTCCTGAAACCGGCAAGAGCTCCGATAAAGAACAGTATGACCATAAAAAAAGAAGTGCCAAGCTTTTTATCTAAAAACATGCCTGCAAAGGAGCATAAAAAGATCGGAACAAGCATATAGATGCCGAACTGCGTAATCAGCGTTAAATATCTGAAAACATTTTTATCCAGTTTCATCGGCTTCCCTTTCCCCGTCTGTTATCCTGCGGGACATCGCACATTTGAAAACTGCCTGCCCCGGTCATAACGGGTACAATTAATTTTCAGGCTTACCCTAAAACGCTCATTTATGATTATACCCATTTTCCCGTAATATGTCTACCAAAACAGTGGTTTTTTTCATTGACATTTTGTCCCGGTAAGTGTAGTATTTTGGACAAATACATACTTCGTTTTTAAATGCTGCGTTCCTTCACATTTACCTTCGTTTTCCTAATATTTGGCGCACCCTGCGCGGCAGGCTTTGCACTGCGTATTCCGGCCGGCAGGAGAGGGAGGCTCTTATGAAAGACCCCGTTCTGTACAGAAGACGTCTGATACCGGAAGAATGCATTCTTCTCAAAAACGACCGGATTCTTCTGAACGAAGCCGGGATTCTGGTAACCGGCTGGCAGGCAATCAGACCAAGAAAGGATCTCCACCATGGCTTTTCCTGTTATTATTTCAGGGAGGGCTACAAAGTAAGCAAATTCTATGCGGCCGATCACAGGCTGCTCTACTATTACTGCGACATTATTTCCCATGACTTTGATGAACAAAAGAATACGCTTGTTGTCACCGATCTCCTTGCGGATGTAATCGTCTACCCGGACGGTTTTGTCAAGGTGGTGGACATCGGTGAAATGGCCCAGGCCCTGGAAGAAAACCTGATCACCGTGCCGCAGCTTAAATCGGCGCTGCATTCCCTGAACTCGCTTCTGGAACGCGTATATGCCGGGGATATGGCCTCGCTCACGGCTCCCATCGACAGGTTCGACTTCCCCTGAACGCCAGGCCCATACGGAACCGGCGGCGCAGGCATAAGGCCGGCGGCCGCTGCTATTTGCAGGCCGGCCCTGTATTCAACAAAAGGCGGACCATTCTCCGGTCCGCTTTTTCTTTCTCTTTTCATGCCGTTATTTCCGGCGTATCCTTAATGAAATTAATAAAATACGTGTCCGCCGATATTAATTCCCTCCAGGCCCGGTATGGGCGTCCTGAAGTATACACAGTTCCCCACGTTTGTCACGCCGCTCATGGCCTCATCGGCTGCGCGGTAGCAGCTGGCCGTAGCACGGTTCTCCGCCAGCGCCAGTGCAAGACGCCCGGTGGATACCGGTTCAAACTGGCGGTTCTGATATATAACCCCGGAAAGCGTGCTGGGATACACGGAGCTGAGCACACGGTTGATTACCACGGCCCCCACAGCCACCTGTCCGTCATAAGGTTCACCGCCCGCCTCACAGTAAATCAGGTTGGCAAGCAGATAACGGTCATCCTCCGTAAAGGATACCTCCGAGATATCACGCCAGCTGGAGTTTGCAGCCAGACGGGATTTGGCGATTTCCTCGGCCAGCTGCTTCTGCAGCGCCGAAATATTTTTATTCTGCTCTTCTATCTGGGCCTCCAGGGCCTCCACCTCAGCTTCCGCGCTGGCGATCTGACTGGAATAAGCGGATATATTCCCCTGGGTCCTGTTAATCAGGCCCGAGAACTTTTCATGCTCCGCTTCTGCAGAAGCCTTCATTTCATCCAGCTCAGCCTTTTCCGATTCAAGCTCAGCCTCTTTCTCTTCTATCTGCTTTCTTGTTTCCTTATACTTAGCCAGCATTTTCTGATCATAAGCCGCTATTTGTTCAAAGTATTCCGATTTATTCAGGAACTCCGCAAAGGAGGATGACGTAAACAGCGCTTCCAGATACATCTGGCTGCTCTGCTCATACATAAACTGTATCCTTTTTTTCATACAGGTATACTGCCATGCCTCCGATTCCTTCGCCTTCTCCAGTTCCTCCTGAGTCGCGGCGATTTCATCATTTTTAGCCATAATATTGTTTTCTATGGTTTCCAGGTTGTTGCTCACCTCGGTCAGCTGGGCCGTCAGATTATTCAGCTCACCCTTCAGCCCGGTCTGCACCTCTTCCATATTATCAATATTCGTTTCCGCGGCATTTTTCTGGTTTTCCGTCGCCTGCTTTTCCTGTTTTGCCTTTTCCAGCTTTTCCCTTGTGTCCGAGGTGGCGTTCGCGCCGATGGCGGGAACCGTCAGCATCAGCACTGCTGCCAGAAATCCCGCTGCCAGCCTCCGTCTCCCTGCTGCCTTCATCCAATATCTCCTTTATTCCCATGAACAACGAGCCAAAAGGACACGTCTGCAGAGAACCTCCGGTTCCCCTGTCCATATTGGCGACTGCCGCGAGGGTCAATTCCCCACGGACTTTGGTCCGCCGCGCCTGCTGCATTTCATGCTTATCCTTCAGCCTGCGGCGGGGTATCTGCCTATAAATCTATGGTTACACTGCGGCCAGCGGACTCATATTTCCGATAAGTCACGCCCGCCGCATCCAGCATCCGCTTGGAAGCCCGCACAGCCGGGGTGTCCGCATATTTATCGCATTCGTAAATAATTTCCCGGATACCGCTCTGAATGATTGCCTTGGCACATTCGTTGCATGGAAAAAGAGAAACATAAAGCTTGGCTCCGGCAAGGCTGCCCCCGCGGTAATTGAGTATTGCATTCAATTCACTGTGGGTCACATAAGGGTACTTCGTATCCTCTTCCCCGCCGTTTTTATCCCAGGGGAATTCATCATCGGAACATCCTATCGGAAAGCCGTTATAGCCCATGGACAGGATTTTATTATCCTGGCTCACTATACATGCTCCCACCTGCGTGCTGGGGTCCTTTGACCGCATGCCCGACAGCTTGGCCACCCCCATAAAATATTCATCCCAGGTAATATAGTCCGTTCTTTTCATGTAACTCCCTCTTTTTCTCTTATTTTGTTCCGAAAATCCTGTCTCCCGCATCGCCCAGCCCGGGGACAATGTATCCGTGATCATTAAGCTTCTCATCCAGCGCACCCACATACAAATCCACATCCGGATGCTCCGCCTGCATCTTCGCAATTCCTTCCGGAGCGGCGATGATGCACATGAAATGGATTTTTTTACAGCCCTTATCCTTCAGCATCTGGATAGCCGCCACAGAGGAACCTCCTGTAGCCAGCATGGGATCCACTACAAAGACCTCTCTCTCCGCGCAGTCCGCAGGCAGCTTGCAGTAATACTCCACCGGCTGCAGGGTTTCCGGATCGCGGTACAGGCCGATGTGCCCGATTTTGGCCGCCGGAATCAGGTTCAGGACACCGTCCACCATTCCCAGCCCCGCACGCAGAATAGGCACGATTGCCATCTTCTTACCCTTCAGCTCCTTCACTGTGGTATCGCAGATAGGCGTCGTAATTTCCACATCGGCAAGAGGCAAGCTTCTTGTGGCTTCATAACAGATGAGCATGGCAATCTCACTGATAGTCTGCCTGAAATCCTTGGTGCCTGTCTCAACTCTTCTGATGTATCCGATCTTGTGCTGAATCAGCGGGTGGTCCATAATCACTACTTTTGACATAATATTTGTCCTCCTGTGTATTTTTATGCAAAATATAACTGCTCAGTATCTGCACAGACGCGGCTGTTATATATTATCTCATTTACAGCGCCTGTCATACGGCCCGGCCGTCACTCTATTGCCTTTACCCTGCGTACATGCTTCTGTTCACCGGAAAAAGGCGTATTAAGAAATGTATCCACGATTCCCAGCGCCAGATTAGTGCCCACAATGCCTGCCCCCATGGCCAGCATGTTCGCATCGTTATGTTCCCTGGTCAGTCTTGCGGAAACCGTATCCGAACAGAGCGCGCACCGGATTCCCTTTACCTTGTTCGCAACGATGGAAATGCCGATCCCTGTGGTGCAGATCACAATTCCAAAATCACATTCTCCCTTCGCCACAGCCTCAGCCGCCGCTCTTCCGTACTCAGGATAATCGCAGGATTCCCTGCTTTCACAGCCAAAATCCCTGTATTCAATTTCCTTTTCCTTCAGATAACCGATAACCTTCTGTTTCAAATCATATCCGCCGTGGTCACTGCCTAATGCTACTATCATATGCCCTTGCACACCTTTCCGCCTCTCTGGCTTTTATTCCCGCGAGCAACGAGCCAAGTATCCATGCTTGCATGGATATTTGGCGATTGCCACGAGGGTTAAAGACCCCGTTGCTTGCAGCGGGATCTTTGATTTCATCTGCGCGTTGCATTCCGCGCGCTTATACCGTAATAACCCTGTGCCCCGCCGCCTTCAGCAGGCGGTTCATAATTGCCTGTCCCATCCCATAAGTGGAAAAGGATTCGGAATACATTACCTCTACCTCTTCATCATCAAACTCTCTCAGAATCCGGTACAGGCTGCGGGCAATCGCCTCTTCGTCCCCGCGGCTTCCCACCGTCTTCACACTGTCGGCCGCATAGGAAGAAAAGGTCTCATCGGTACCGATAACTCCTGTCTTCTTCCCTGCTGCCGCCGCCTCGGCGCACAGCCTGTTGATATATTCCGTCACAGCCTCCGGTTCTCCCTCCACAATGGCGAGATCTCCCTTCGGCGCATAATGCCTGTATTTCATTCCGGGCGCCTTCGGCCGTTCCGCCGTTGTCCCGTCCAGAATGGTACGATCCACGGCCACATCTCCCAGCACTTTTTCCAGCATTTCCTGCGTCACATAACCCGGCCGCAAAACCGTAGGCTCTCCGCCGGTGAGATCCACGATCGTAGATTCCAGTCCGATCCCCACGGCACCGCCGTCCAGAATCATCTCTATTCTGCCGTTCATGTCCTCCGCCACATATTCCGCCATCGTAGGACTGGGTTTCCCTGACGCATTGGCGCTGGGCGCCGCCACGAAACCGCCGGCGGCATCGATCAGCCGCTGCGCCACCGGATGTGACGGGAACCTCACCGCCACCGTATCCAGCCCGCCCGTCGTCTCATCCGGCACCGTATCCTTTTTGGGAAGAATCATGGTAAGCGGCCCCGGCCAAAATGCCTCGCACAGCCGCTGCGCCGCCTCAGGCACAGGGTCCGCAATCCGGTAAATATCCTCCCATCTGCAGATATGCACAATAAGAGGATTATCCGAAGGCCGTCCTTTGGCCGCATATATTTTTCTTGAGGAATCCGGATTGAGGGCGTCACCGCCAAGCCCGTAAACCGTTTCGGTAGGGAACGCTACCAGCCCGCCTGCCTTCAGGATTTCTCCCGCCTGCCGTATTTTCTCCCCATCCGTATCATCCCCATTGATTACCGCATAAATTGTTTCCATAATAACTGCTCTTTCTGCCCTTCCTTCCACGGTCCGGCCCGCTTCATCCTGTGTCCGCCCGCACTCCGCAGGCCCGCTCTTTGCACATTATATCACATTCATTACTGATGTAAAAGTCCAAAAGCCCTGTTTTCCGGCCGCTCCGGCTGGTGGGCCTGGAAGGATGCTGTTTTGGTATATGTTTTCTGCCGGTATATTGGCATAATCCCAACAATGAGGTACAATAAAAGTAATTGTGACAGAACGGAACCATTACCAATAAAAAAATTATTAAAAACCCGGAGGAGCGATATGGACAAGAAAAAAGTGATTTTTATTATGACCGATACCCAGCGCACGGATATGCTGGGCTGCTACGGACACCCGGATATGAAAACGCCGTCTCTGGACAGGCTGGCGCAGGAGGGCATCCGTTTTGAAAAGGCGTACACCACCCAGCCCGTCTGTCAGCCTGCCCGCTCCGCCATATTCACAGGAAGCTATCCCCATTCCTGCGCCGGCTGGTCCAACTGCATGGGGCTGTCCGATAATGTACAAAATATTGGGCGCAGGCTGACGGATCAGGGTATACACTCCGCCTACATCGGCAAATGGCACCTGGACGGCGGCGATTATTTCGGCCTGGGCCGCTGCGCGGACGGCTGGGATCCGGATTACTGGTATGACATGCGCTGCTATCTTGAGGAGCTGACGGAAGAGGAACGGTATCTGTCCCGCCAGACGGAAAGCATGGAAAAGTATGATATTAAGGAAGAATTCACCTATGCCCACAGATGCACCGCCCGGGCCATGGATTTTCTGGAAAAAAACAGGGATGATTCCTTCTTCCTCGTGGTATCCTACGATGAGCCCCACGGCCCATTCCTCTGCCCGAAGGAATTCTGGTCCATGTATGACGGCTATGAATTCCCCCATAAAGCAAACATGCTGGACACCCTGGAGGATAAACCCGCCCACCATAAAATCTGGGCAAAGGACACCTATATGGCCGCAGCCAGGGAAGATTTCAAACTGCAGCCCAAATATTACCTTGGCTGCAATTCCTTTGTTGACTACGAAATAGGAAAGGTACTGGACGCGGCGGAAGAATATGCGCCGGATGCGATAATTATCTACACCTCGGATCACGGCGATATGCTCTACTCCCATTCCCTGACCTCCAAAGGTCCCGCCATGTACGAAGAAATCACGCATATCCCGCTGATTATCAAAGGCTTCGGAGAAAACAGGACCGATCCCCATCCGGTTTCCCATATCAATCTGGCGCCCACTGTTATGGATATTTTCGGCCTGCCTGTCCCCAAGGTCATGGAAGGCAGCAGCATATACCGGGAGCTACTTGACGGCACCCGTACCAATGAATATGTTTTCATTGAATTTGGAAGATATGAGGTGGATCACGACGGCTTCGGCGGCTATCAGCCTGTCCGCGCCGTATATGACGGCCGGTATAAGCTGGCAGTCAACCTGATGACCAGCGATGAGCTTTACGACCTGCAGGAGGATCCCCAGGAGCTTGTCAACCTCATCAATTCCCAAACTGAGGAACATATGGAGGTTAAGCTGCGCCTGCACAAAGCCCTTCTGGACAATATGTATGCCACCAGGGATCCCTTCCGCGGATATTACTGGGAAAACAGGCCCTGGCATCCCGATACCGCCTACCAGACCTGGGACAGCCGCCTGATGACCAGACAGCGTGAAAACACGGAATACGAGCCTGTACAGCTTGATTACAGCACCGGCCTTCCCATTGTGAACGCCGTCCGGCTGAAAAATGAGTCCGAAGCGAAATTTGCCAAAAAGAAACCCTGAAAAACTGTTAAAAGAGGCCGATAGCATGCAGTATATAATGATAATCGAAGACGATCCCGCCATAAGGGAAGAACTGAAAAGCCTGCTGGAGGGCGTGCCCTACCGGGTAACTGCCCCCGAACCGGATACCGATCTAATCGAACTTGTCCGGAAGGAACAGCCGGATCTGCTCCTTCTGGATATCGGCCTCCCGGGAACGGACGGACTCACCATCTGTTCCCGGCTGAGAAAAGAATCCCGCATCCCCGTTATTTTTGTCACGGCACGCAATACCTCCATGGACGAGCTGAACTGCCTGCTGCGGGGCGGAGACGACTTCGTGGCAAAGCCATACCAGCCGGCGGTCCTGCTGGCCCGCATCGCCGCCGTCCTGCGCAGAACCGCCCGGGAACAGGACGAAGCTCTTATCTGGAAAAATGTAAGGCTGGATCTGGCCTGCGGGACCGTCTCCCTGAAAGAGGGAGACGGCCGCAGCACGGAGCTGTCCAGAAATGAGCTGAAAATCCTTTATTTCCTGATGAAGCACGCCGGAAAAATCGTGTCCCGCGAAGACTTAATCGATTACCTCTGGGATCAGGAGGTTTTCATCGATGACAATGCGCTGAGCGTAAATATGACCCGGCTGCGCGGCAGGCTGGAGGACATTGGCGCGCCCGGATACATTGAAACCAGGCGGGGATTGGGGTATCAGATATGAGGCTTAAAGATTATGTGAAGGATAAGATCCTTTTTCTTTGTTTTTACTGCGCCCTTCTGCTTCTTCTCTTCTGTTTTCTGCGCATTACCGGCTATCCCGCGGATTACGCCCTTCTTTTTGCCGGACTGATGACATTTCTTGTCCTCCTTTATGGCGGAATCGACTTTTACCGGAAAAAAGTTTATTTTGATCAGCTGTTCCTGCAGCTGGAACAGCTGGATAAGCCCTACCTCATCGGAGAGGTCATGGAAAAATCCCCTCTGCTCACAGACAGGCTGTACCGCCGTGTCCTGCGCATCTCCAACCGTTCGGTCATAGAAACCGTACACGCGCTGGAGCAGGAGAAGCAGGACTATCGGGAATATATCGAAAGCTGGATACATGAGGTGAAGGCGCCGCTCACGGCCGTCAATCTCATGTGCGCGCGGAAAATATCGGAGGGAGGCGAGGAAGCCGCCTTCTTCCGCAAAATGCTCCGGGAAACGGAATCCATGGAAAATGCCGTGGAACAGGCGCTTTATTATGCCCGCTCCGATGAAGTCTACCAGGATTTTCTCATCACCCCCTGCTGCCTCAACGATATCGTCAGTGAAGCCGTCACACGCAACCGCAGGCTCCTCACCGCATGCCATATTATGCTACAGTTTGACCTGCCGGAGAACTGCCGTATCTACTGCGACGGCATATGGCTTGTATTTATCTTAAGCCAGCTTATCCGCAACAGCGCCCAATACCGCAGGGAGGAACGGGGAAAAATTACAATTTCGGCAAAGGAAGAGGAAAAAAGGGTAATTCTTTCGGTCCTGGATGACGGCGCAGGCATTCCCGAAAACGAATTAGGCAGAATTTTTGAAAAAGGCTTTACCGGCACAAATGGCCGGAACAGGAAAAAATCCACCGGAATGGGACTTTATCTGTGCCGTAAGCTCTGCCGCAAGCTGGGCCTGTCCATATACGCCCAGTCCCGCGAGGGCGAATTTACGCAAATCACCCTGGAAATCCCCAGAGAAGAAAGCTTACAGATCTGTAAGGCTGAAGAAAGCTAATGTGATACCATCCCGCCTTTCAGCCCTTTATACTGTAACCAGAAGCCGTCGCCGGACTTATTAATGCCAGAGCAACACAAAGGCAAACCGAAGGCTGCGGCAGGAACTGCAAAGAAAGGCAGGATAGGTATGAATCACTTTATTGAAGTATGCGATGTGGAAAAATATTACGGAAAAGGCAGCAATGTCACGAAGGCGGTGGATCGTGTCAGCTTTTGTGTGGACCAGGGCGAATTCCTGGGGATTATGGGAGCCTCCGGCTCCGGCAAGACAACACTGCTAAATATCCTCTCCACCATCGACTCCGTAACAAGCGGGCATGTTTTTTACGGACCTGACGATATCACCGTCATGAACGAGGATCAGCTCTCGGACTTCAGGAGAGATAACCTGGGTTTTGTGTTCCAGGATTTTAATCTGCTGGATACGCTCACTGTCCGGGAAAATATTGTTCTGGCGCTCTCCCTCCAGGGGAAGCACGGAAAGGGGGCCGAGGAAAAGACCCGGAAGGTTATGGATATTCTGGACATTTCCTCCATTCAGGATAAATTTCCTTACCAGATATCCGGCGGACAGAAGCAGCGCTGCGCCTGCGCGCGGGCGCTGGTCACCGGCCCCAGGCTGATTCTTGCGGATGAGCCTACCGGCGCGCTGGATTCCAAATCCTCACTGATGCTTATGGAAACCTTCCACAAGCTGAATACGGAAATGGATTCCACCATCCTGATGGTCACGCATGACGCCTTTTCCGCCAGCTGGTGCAAAAGGATCCTCTTTTTAAAGGACGGGCATATATTTCACGAGCTGGTACGCGCCGGACAGGACAGACGCACCTTCCTGAACGAAATCCTGGATGTACTCGCCCTGACGGGAGGTGAGCTTTACCATGCTGACTAAACTAAGCCTGCGCAATGCCGGACGTACCTGGAAGGATTATCTGGTTTTCTTCGTCACCCTGGTTTTAATTGCGGCAATCATGTTTTCCTTTAACGGACTTCTTTTTGATCCGAACATACGGACGCTGGAAACTGACTCCTACATCATTGCCGTCATGTTGGGCATTGCCACCTTTTTTATCCTCCTGGTTTTAGCCTGGCTGATCCAGTACATGATCCGCTTCATGATGAAAAAAAGGAGCCGGGAATTCGCAACCTACCTGCTCCTGGGCATGAAACGCAGACAGATTACCCATATCTTCTGGGGAGAAAGCCTGGCCCTTGGAGCAATGGCCTTTCTACTTGGTACGATCATCGGACTCTTTCTGCGCCAGTTCCTATTTGCTTGTTTTTATACCCTTATCGGAAAAAGCTACCGTCTGGATTTTTCCTGGAACACCCCTTCTTTTCTGATGACTCTGCTCTGCTTTTTCTCCTGCTACCTTCTGGCCCTCCTTTTTCACCAGAAGAAATTCCGGGGGATGAACATTGCCGGGCTCGTCCGGGCAGACAGGGAAAATGAATGCATCCGGGAAGGGAACCTGATAACGGGCGCCGCGGCAAGCCTGGCCGGAATCGTTTACTTCGTCATTTTCGGAACGGTTCTTTATTTCAAAGGCGGAAGTCTGGATAATGATGATATCATACGCATGATAATACTTCTGATTCTCTCCATTTATCTTCTCTACTGGGGGCTCGCCTCCCTTTTCAGCCTCTATCTGAAAAAAAGGGGAAAACGGATCTATCATGGGACGAATCTGTTCCTCATCCGGCAGCTGTCCTCCAAAATACGGACCATGCGCTTTACCTTCGGCACGCTCACAGTGCTTTTCACCCTCTCCCTGCTTGGCTGCAGCCTTGCATTAATGCTGAACCAGTACCAGAATACACAGCTTATTTACAAATATCCTTTTTCCGTCAGCATTCTGGGAAACGCGTCAAGTACGATGGAATCGGAACAGGCGGCAATTAACGGGCTTTCTCCTGACGCAGTCACTCATGTTTACAAAGTATATCACAATGGTGGGGAACAGATGCGCACATATTATCTTACCCACCTGCGCGCCTTTGCCAAATATGGAGGAAATCCGGGCAACGGGCCGGGCGGCGGGACTTCTGCCAGCGTAGACAGCCTTATTTCCATGCCGGACGGTATTTGGGCACAGTATTACAACCACGATCCTTTCATGCGGCTGAGTGATTACAATGCGCTGCGGCGTATGCTGGGCTTTCCGGAAGCCGGGCTTCCCGAAGGCGGTTATCTCCTTCAGACAAAATACCGGCTTCTCAAAGAACTGGGGGATGATGTTTATCAGGTAACCGTCCCGGCCGGCGGCAGTGAGCTGTATCTGGCCGGAATCTATACAGACGCCTTCTGCCAGGACGGACACAATGGCTCTGACTACATTCTGGTGGCGGACGATGATGTAGTGGAACAGATGGAAGTCTATTATACCGAACTGGCCTCCATGATTCCGGGCACGCTGAGCGATGAACAGATCGGGGCGATTTACTCCTCACACACGGATTACAGCGATATCATCGCCAGTGGCACGGACACCATGACACTTACAATTACCGATACGCTCATCTCCCAGGAGCTGCTGGCGGAAGGAAAATGGGGCTATACCTCCATCTCACTTCCCATGGTTTACATCGGCCTTGTTTACCTGTGCGTGGCCCTCACCATTCTGTCCGTACAGCAGCTGAGCGATTCCGGCAAGTACCGCTATCACTGCCAGCTTCTCTCCTCCCTGGGACTGCGGAGGAAACAGATAAACCGCACGCTCCTCAAACAGATGTCCTGGTTTTATCTGTGCCCGATTCTCCCTGCGGTACTGATAAGCGGCATGGCCGTTATCATCATAAGCGGGAAATTCGTGAATGCAACAGGCGTGAGCGGCTCGGCGTTCACTTACTTCGGCATCTCCTTCCTTATCTTTGTGGGGATATATCTGCTTTATTTTATTGCGGCTTATGTGGGGTTTGTGAGGGATGTATGGAAGGAGTAAGACTAAAGAAATACTTGTAAAATAATTATGAAAACTTGTATTTTAATAGCAAATAAGGTAGGTATGTTAGCGATTATATCACGCAAATGTACCTGCCTTATTTTTACACTATTTCTTACTAATATAATTTTCTTTCCCAAGATCCGGTAATCTCATACACTTCGTTTTTCCAGAAAAGATGAGCTGTAACTTCCTCTGGCAGTTCCAATTTCATTTTTCCGTTATCTATAAAAATGCTTAATTTTCCATAGGGTGTATTAAACCATGCATTAAGTTTAGGAATTTTATGCGTAAAACGGGGTCTGAATACCACCCGCCTCCAGCCGGGGCTACTTTCGTCAATTTCAAGCCCTGTTAAAGCCTTATATATCCATGCGCCTACAGCGGAACGCATATGATGATTCAAAGAACCTTTTTCCCCGTCCCAATGTTCCCACAGCGTACTTCCTCCAGACTTCAACATGTAAGCCCATCCAGGATATTTCTCTTGCATTACAATTTGAAGGGCATCCTCAAAATAGCCATACCGTGTAAGCACCTTGAGCACATAAACAGAACCAAAAATACCGCCGCCTGCACAATGTTTTTTAGCACGAACTAAAGCTGCCAGCTCTGCGGCTTCTTTTTCAGGATTATCCGAAAGGTCATAATAAAGCACACAGCTTAAATAGCTTTCCGTCCTACTACATTTATTATAAAATTCCTTCTTAATAGTTTTTTTAATTCTTAAGGATAAATTTCTCCAGTCTTCGCATTCTTCCCGCTTAAGTATTTTTGCTATCTTTTCCATAATCTGAGCAAGCCGGAGAACAAAGCAGGATAGGATCATCTCCCTTGGACATACCTCCTGCAGACAGTCTGGCAGGAAATCACCTAATCCACTTTTACAAATTCCTCCCTCCGATATTTGCTGTGTATAATACATATACTGCCTCATTGAATCATAATAACGTTCCAAGATTTCTTTTCTCCCCGTAAAGAAATACAGATTCCATGGTATAAGAATCAATGCCGCATCCCAGGTTGGGCCGCTCTGATAGTTATAACCATAAACACTGGTAGGCGCAATACATGGGAGCTGACCGCTGGGCCACTGACAATCCACAAGATTATCTATGTACTGTATATAGGCCTCCTCCATATTCAGATTAAATAATGCAAATTCACTGGATATATGGGCATCTCCTGTCCAGCCATTCTTTTCTCTATGTGGACAATCTGTGGGAATATGATGGAAATTGGTTTTCACAGACCACAATGCAGCATCATAAATCTGTTGAAGGGTTTTATGTGAACATTGAAACCCTCCATTCTGTGATAAATCCGTATAAAATATGCGTGCTCTGATATTCTTAATTGTGATATTCCCCTTAATCTGAACATATCGGAACCCCTTATAGCTGAATTCAGGATGCCATATTTCAACACTATCTGTTCCTTTTCTGAAATAATCCGTCTGATTTCTCGGTATCTCCGGATGTCTCTTAATCAATGTTTGATCAACCTCTCCATTGGCATCCAACCGTTCCCCGTATTTAATCTCAACTTCCCCTCCCCGTTTACCTTCTACAGTAATTTCTGCATCTCCTGCAATATTCCTTCCAAAATCATAAACTCCATTTTTATTGCAGATCGGAGAAAGGTACTGCTGAATCCTGATTCCCGGCAGTCTCTGTTTCTTCAATATTCCTCCAGGTCCCTTAGCAATTGTTGCATTTTTCCATTCTTTTTCTGTTATTCCCGCATCATAATTCTCACCAAACCGAACTGAATTATAACTCCATTTCCCTTCTCTACACTGCCACTTGGTATCTGACTTCAGAAAAAGAGTTCCATCCAAATACAATTCACATATCATTTGGAGATGGCTTTTCCATACCGCATGTTCAAAATCAAAACAATCCTCTCCCGGTTCATGAAACCACCCATTACCCAAAGTTACCCTAATTTCGTTTTTTCCTTCCGCAAGGTATTCCCTTATATCATAACTGTTATAAAGCACCGTTTTATCATATACAGTAAAAGCCGGCTGTAATAACTCATCTCCAACCCGCATTCCATTAATCTCCAACAGATAAAACCCCAACCCGGTTATTTGTATCTCTGCTTTCCCCGGCATAGTCTCCAGTATAAATTCCCTTCTGAAAACAGGCGTAACATTCTCCGGACACTCCTCAAACATAATCCACTTTGCATACCACTGTTTCATACGTAAATTCCCCCTCACTCCAGCTCCGGATATTCATGAAAATAACCAATTATTTTCAATTCCTTCATCAAAGCCTTTCCTTCAGCCTGAGACAGTTCTGCCCCCGGTTTTTCTGCCTTTCCTATATCAATCCCTTTTCGGCAGAACAGATATTTCATCGACTGAATTTGTCCAAACTTTAATAAAATTCCAATAACTGCATCAGCCCAAAACTGCCATCTCTGGGCCTCCTCTATGTTACTCTGCAAATAGGCAATATAAATCTTTTTATATATATCCGGCATAATATTATAAGTTGAGCCAATCCCCCCGTCTGCCCCCATAATTAAACCACACAGCAGAGTTTCATCAGGTCCGTTCAACAGATTAAGTTTTCCTCCTTTCAGATGGGATAACTGAAACATCTCGTAATAATTATTCCGAGTGAACTTAGCTCCAATAACATTCGGCAGCTCCAGGATACGGGTTACTGCAGATACTACGTTTTTTTCTGTAAACATAGTATTTATGTACACAATCATTGGTATCTTCACAGCTTCAGACAATATTCTATAATACTCTGTAATTTCATCAATATTGTAGTGGTATACCGGAGGCGGTGTCGCCGATACCGCATCTGCACCTACCGATTCCGCATGCTGTGCAAGTCTTATCCCTGTACGGATTGAATATGCACCAATATGAACAATTGACTTACCTCTTCCGTTCATCTCATTAATTGCTGTCTGAGCCAGTTCTTCTCTTGCCTCAGTGTCCATGCTATAACATTCTCCAGTCGCTCCGCCAATATAAAAACCATCCGCACCTCTTTCCATCTCCCAGGAAACCAGTTTTTTTAATCCCTCCTTCTTTATTTTTCCGTCCTCTGATATTGGCGTAAGCAGTGCTGGATATATTCCTCGAAAAGGCTTATCCCCATAATTCCCTTTCATCCCTTTACACCTCCAATTGTAATTCCTTTAATAAAAAACTTCTGACAGGCTAAAAATATCAGAAGCATAGGTAGCGTGGCAATCATGGCAGCCATAAGCTGATAGCCTGTATTTGTTATCTGTCCCTGAGAAAATAACGCTATACCAATAGGCGTTGTCCTGAGTTCCTTATCTGCAATCATAATAAGCTGCCATAAATAATCATTCCATGCACTGAAAAACGAAAATATCCCCAATGCTCCCAAAGCAGGCAGGGCCATTGGCAAAACAATTTTAACAAACCTCTTTATTTCACCACAGCCGTCAATTTCCGCAGCTTCCAATAGTTCCGTAGGAATGCTCTCCATAAACTGCCTGCACAAAAATACACCAAAAGCAGGGGATACGGTAGTAAGTATCAGTCCGATTCTGGAATTTGTCAGATGTAGCTTCATAGCGACAAGATAATTGGGTATCAGAAGCATTTGCCTTGGTAAAAGCATGGTTGCTATTACTAGCATAAAAACCAACCCTTTTCCACGAAACTTTTTTTTGGCGAAAGAATATCCTGCCGTCGCACCAATAAGTACAGTAATTACCGCTGTTCCTAAACTTACAATAGCGCTGTTTGTAAGCCACAGAAAAATTTCCGTTTTTCTCCATACATAATCAGCGTTTTTTCCCGTCAGATTTATAAAAGGATTTAAGTCCGGCGGAATCAGCTGCAAGGCCATCTGACTTTTAAAAGCGCCTACCACCATGACATAATAGGGAAACAGAAAAACTGCGATAAGTAATAACAATAATCCGAAGGATAATATATTTCTCTTTTTTATTTTTTTCATAAGTCCTCCTAATACTCAATCGCATCTTGTCTCATCATACGAAACTGAATAAATGCAATGGCTGCAGTAATAAAGAAAAGCACAACACCGATTGCTGAAGCGTAACCAAAGCTTCCATTCTGAAAAGCACTTGTATATACCAGCATAAGTAATGTTGAAGTTCTGAAACTTGGACCACCATTTGTCATCAGATAAGGGACTGCAAAGATTTGTAGCATACCAATTGTACTCGTTATCAATATATATGTTGTTGTACCATGCAAAAGCCTCAGCGTAATTGAGAAAAAAATTTGGTTTTCCGTTGCACCGTCAATCCTTGCCGCCTCAAAATAGCAGTCGGGAATTCCATTAATTGCTGCCGTATATAAGATGACAGGCTGCCCCAGTCCATATGTACAAATCAACAATGCCAATAGCGGTATTGCAGTCACCGGGCTGTCAAACCATGATATCGGATCCAGCTTCAGTATACGGAAGATACTTGCCACCAATCCAAAAGCCGGGGAAAAAAGAAAATTCCAGACAATTACAAGCGCTACCTGATTTGTTACGGATGGTAAATAAAATACGGCTTTAGC
Source organism: Clostridium sp. KLE 1755 (assembly GCF_000466465.2). Lineage (NCBI taxonomy): Bacteria > Bacillati > Bacillota > Clostridia > Eubacteriales > Clostridiaceae > Clostridium > Clostridium sp. KLE 1755. The sequence goes on along the minus strand of NZ_KE992660.1, from coordinate 40,093 downwards.
AAAAGCATTTATCTTTTTTCCACGCGTACTTAAAACTTTTGAAATCCAAAGGGAAACAAGAACTGTGACTGGCAGAATAATAACTGCATATTCAAAGGTAGCACATACACTCCGCCAAAAAGGAGCACTTCCAAATGCCTGTACATAATTTGATACACCGACAAATACCAAACGGCTTATTGTATAATCATAAAAAGAAACCTTAAATCCATATAAAAAAGGATATACAGTAAAAATAATAAAAAAACAAAACCACGGGAGAAGAAATAAATATCCCCATTTTTCTTTTCGTAATCGTTTCATTCATAATCCTTTCAAACCAGTTATAGTCCCATTGAAATGTTTCGGTTAATAAAAGGAGGAAGCTTTATGAGATGCTTCCTCCTTGCAAACTATTGCTGAAGCGATTTTGCTATGACTTCATTGCCTGCTGCCTCCCAGTCCTTTATCACCTGTTCTGCACTCTTCTCCCCTGTATAATATGATTGAAGCTGTACATAAAAGGTTTCTCTGAAATCTGACCACCAGGACTCCAATACTCCAATAGAAGAATCCGCATATTCCGCAGTACTTGCAGCTGCCCGTTTAGCCTGTTCATTTAATTTATCATCACCGTAATCAACGTCCAAGTCTTTAAGAACTGTTGAATTACCAGTCTGCACACACACTTCCTGACTGTATGACTGATTTTCCAAGAAAGTCTCTATTACTTTTTTGGATGCCTCAATTTTTGCATTGTCTCCTGCATTCTTAAAAATTGTAAATCCGGTACTTCCCCAGCTCATTACATGTGGATCGGCCTTTCCATCTGGCGTGGGAATCTCATATATGTCCACGTCAAATGGCTCAATATCCCCACTGTCAATCTGTTTCTTCACATTAACAGCTTCTCCGGTTCCTGTGCTGACAAACATACATACCAGCTTCTGACTGTACCAATTCGGACGAATATCATTATCCACTGTCGTTGCCGCTCCTGAGGGCACCAATTCTTCCTCTATCATTGTTTTAAATAATGTCAAAGTATCTGAAGCCTTTTCCTCATTTATTGCCATTCCTGTATGATCTGCATTGAGGATGTCACTGCCGCCGCTCATCATAAATGAGTAATACACTGCATCAGAAGACTTACTGCCTGCAAAAAGCTGTGTGGCATAAATATTTTTATCTTTTCCATTTTCTCTTGCTGCCCTGCAGAATTCCAGGAATTCATCATATGACCAGTGTATTTTATCTTCAGGCAATAAGTCATACACTCCAAGCTCCCTTGCAAGACTTACATTTACGGTAATATTGTATCCCTGGGATAAATTAATTGGAATATAACCCTGCATTCCATTTAACTTTCCCGTATCCAGTACACCATCATATAACAGGTCTTTAAGCGCATCTGCAGTATCCGATAGATCTGCTGATAAACCGCCCCCTATTGCCGGCGCAATCCGGGAATAGGTATCCAGGTACAAATCTGGGGTTGCACCGGTAGCCATGGCCACCGTTACCTTTTCCGGTCCCGCATCCCAGGTAAGAACCTCTGTATTTAATATAATTCCATATTTTTCTTTTACTTCCTGCGCCAAATCCTGGCTCATCTTCTCGTCAAACCCTTCATATAGCGGCATATACCAAAAAGTAACCTCAGTGCCCTTAAGATCTGCTTCTTCCTCATCTGTATTCTGTTCTTTATCTTCATGTAAAATATTTTCTGTCTGCGTTTCCGAAGAAGTCACGATTGTTTTTCCCGTATCATTTTGCACTTCTTTATTGCTTGCGCAAGCAGTCATCATCATAGCTGCAAGTAAAATTGCCAGTACCCTTTTGCCTTTCTTTTTCATAGTGTCCCCTCTCCACCTGTTTAACAGGTTCTTATTTTGTGGGTATTCAGTTTCTATCCTGCAGGATACTTATATTATAGTTTTTACATAATATAAAATAAATCAGGCCGATTTGGAAATTCTCATCTAAATTCTTCTGAAATATTTATATAAATTCTTAAGATTACTGACTTTCTGCGTATTCACGCGGCCTTTTACCTGTAAACTTTTTGAATACTTCATAAAAATAAGATGGATTACTGTAACCTGATTCCAACGCTATCTGATATATTTTCTTATCCCCCGCTTTTAACATTATCTTTGCCTGCTCAATTCTTACCATATTTAAATATTCAACAAAAGTATGTCCTGTTTCCTCTTTGAAAAGACTGCAGAAATAGACTGCAGACAATCCTATTGCCTCACTTACCTGCGATAAATTTAATTGTTCCTCTTTATAGTGTTCTTTGATATACTGTTTAGCTTTTTCAATTACTCTCTTTCCTTTTTTCTGGCACTGCCTTTGTTTGTATGTTCTCATCTGACCACAAATATCAAGCAAAATGCTCTGCATTTCCAAAGGCTCCCGACAATGAAGTAAAGCAACATAGGGATCCTCTCTGAAGCACTCTTCCACATTCCACCGAATTTCCGGTGATGAGGTTAGAACCTCTGACAACAGCTTTATACATTCTTTTTGAATACAGAAAAAAGAACCTTTTGATGCAATTAACAATCGATTCATATAATTTCCTATTGCATGCCGGATATCAAGTATCCCTTCCATGTTAGAAAAATGAACGACATCAGCAATTTCCTTTTCCAAATGAACAGGTTCTTTCTCTTCCAACACCAAAACATTATCAATCACCGTCACATGATTTCTTCCATAAATGTTACTATAATCCAATGCCTGTACCGCACTTTGATAGCATTGCGGTAGTTTTTTTAAATCATCCACTAGATATCCTATCCCCGCCTGAAAATCAAATTGAGAGAATGTCTGTAGTTTATCTCTTACTTTTATCATCAGCCTTTCTGCTGTTTCACTTTCCTTGTCTTTCATTTGTATAAAAACAATGCCCTCTGAAAAATTTTTCCACAGCACCCTGCATTCCACCAGATACTCATTTCCTATTTCCAAAATCATGTTCTGCAATGCAAACTGAAAAATCTCTTTATCATTTATCTTCATTTTCCCAAAATCAGGAAGGAATACGGCAACACGAAAATACTTTCCATTTATTCTGTAATTTAATTTTTCAAAATGCCTGAGCAATTCTTCTTCCGATTCCTCAACCCCTTCCAGCACTTCAAGTAAGTAACGATCCTGCAATATTGGAAGATTTTCCTGAAGTATTTCCTCCATACGCTGGAATTTGGCCAGTTCCTCTGCCTTTTTCTTAATATTTTCTATGGCTTTGTTCAGGGCATTTAAAAGTTCATCTACTTCAATAGGTTTTAACAGAAAATCAACCGTACCGGCCTTAATTGCTTCTCTGGCATAATCCAACGTTCCGAATCCGGTAATTAATATAACCTGAATATCCTTTTCCCTCTCAGAAAAACGCCGGGCCAATTCCATTCCATCAATTAGCGGAATATTTATATCAGTTATTATGATATGCGGTTCTTCCTGCACAAAACAAGCCATCGCTTCCTCACCCTCTGATGCCTCCGCCACTAATTCCAGACCCAGTTCTTTCCAGGGAATAATTTCTTTCAGATGCTCCCTAATCGTTTTATCATCATCAATAATCATCACTCTGTACATTCTCTTCCTCCTCCGGTATAGCTAAAATTACTTTGGTATACTCTCCGAATTCGCTTTCCAGGCTCATTCTACAGCTTTCTCCGTAATACAGCTTCAACCTCCTATAAACATTCCAAAGTCCATAGCAGTTTTCTCCGCATTTTTCTGAATGCAGTCCGGCCTCTATAGTTTCCTTCTTCACTTCATCCATCCCCATACCATTGTCCATAATACAAATGTGCAATACCGACTTGTCCATCTCTCTTTTTCTGCTTACACCAATTTTAATCCACCCGTCATTTATTGTTCCTTGAAAAGCATGAAGATAAGCATTTTCTATAATAGGCTGAAATGTTATTCTGGGAATCTTAATCTCCATAAGTGACTCTGGAATATCCGTAAAGAGCTCAATTTCCTTTCCTCTGCATAGCCTTTGCAGCTGCATATAATAGGTTATATGGGATAGTTCGGTACGAATAGAATGCAAAGGTTCTCCCTTTCCTAAAGAAAGCTTAAAAAAACTGCTCATTGACCGCAAAATATGAAGTGCCATATCCATATTACTTTTTTCCATATAAAAAATTGCAACATCCAGAGTGTTATATAACAAATGAGGATTTATCTGCGCCTGAAGAAACTTTATTTTCCCATCTTGAATTTGTTTCTGCTTTTTTTTATCCTCTGTAATATACCCCTGTATATCATCAAGCATTTTATTATAAGCTTTCCCCAAATAATCAACTTCATCTCCGCTTTTTCCCTGATAGCGCAAATTAAGATTTCCTGCGCCGGTACATTCTATAATTTCCTTTAAATACTTAATATTATGAGTTAAACCCCGTGATATAAGAAATGCCGCTGCCATTGACAGAAAAGTACAAAATCCAGCAGCTGTCATCATTGTAAAAAAAGCAGTATCCTGTGTAGCATCCAGTATTGTATTTTCAGGCACTGCTGTTAAATACCACTGTCTGTCTCCAACTGATACAAATACAGTCTCCGGCACACCAGTGTTATCCATCTCTTCCATTTTTCCGATCCGTTCCCGGTCCTGTGCGGATATAATTTTTCCTTCTGAGTCAGTCAGATAACTATCCTTACCAAAAAAAGAATACATCTGGCTGATCACTTTTTCTTTAACATAAAAAGTAAGGATTCCAACCGGTTCACTGGAACTCACGTCCCGCAAAATACGGGCATTCATAAAATATGCCTCCTGTGTTCCATTCTGTAAATTAATGAGCACCGGAATCCAAACTGCATAATTGCTTTCTTCTGAAAAATTATTTATATGTTTCTGTATCACTTTCAAACAACTGTCATAATCAAAATGCCCATAATTATTCTCTAACCCGGCAGATACAGAAAACCCGTCCTTTCGATAAAGGGTAATACGACTAATAGATGATGTTGTATTTAAAATTCTGAGAAAATTACCATACACCTGATTATGAAGCTCTACTTTGTTATTTACTTCTCTTTTACTCAGCAATATATTTCTCATATCCTTATCAAAAAATAATGATATGGCCGTATACTCTGCTGCATCCATTTTCTCTACAATATTTTCCCCTGCAATTTCAAGGTTTGCCTCCTGAAGCAGTTGATTCATCCTCATCGCTTCAGTTCTGAATCTCGTATATAATACTGTTATTCCCAGAAACATAATTATCAGACTAGAAATGAACAGACTAACAGCAATTTTTCCCATCAAACCAAACCTGTATTTCATACTGAACCTCCTCTTATGCAAAATTACTCCAGTTTCAGAATAGCATATCATTTTTCCTAATCCTATCAACAATCTTTGTATTTCCTATGGTAAATTAAGGGTAAAAAAGAAGGAAAGCTGTCAGACTAATCTGTGCTTTCCTTCTTTCAAATTAATAATGCTTATTCAAATACTGCATAATCGCCATATGTATATTCCACGCCACCTTCTCCTGGTAATAATCATCGCACAGCTTCTCCGCCTCAGCGCCGTTGGACAGGAAGCCGCATTCCACGATTACAATCGGTTTTCCCGTCTTTTTCAGAAGATAATAGCTGTCGTTGGCCTTCGCCACCCGGTGGTTTTCCGGATCCAGATATTGTACCATCCGGTTCTGTATCGTTTCCGCCAGCTCCTTTCCCTGAACGCTGCTGTTATAGTAAAAAACCTGCGCCCCGTCCACGTACTCTTCCCCATAGCTGTTCTGATGAATGCTTACCGCGAGCTGCGGCTGGGCTTCTTCAATAATCTGGATACGCTGCTTCATATCCTGCACTTTTTTATTGGAAGCGTTTTCGTCGTATAACCCGCCGTCGGTCGTCCGTGTCATGACTACCTTTACATCCGATGCTTCAAGAAATGCCTTCAGCTTCTCAGCAACCTGAAGATTAATTTCTTTTTCCAGTGCGCCGTTGATTCCGATTTTTCCCGGATCGTCTCCCCCGTGTCCCGCATCTATAACCACGCAGAACCGTTCCTCCGTCTCTGCCTCACCTTCATTTACCAGAACCGCCGCCTGCCTTGCAGCAAAAAAAACGGACGTGAAAAGAAGAATCGTAACTACGCCCTTTAGAATCTGTTCCTTCAGTTCCTGACTCATTGGAACCTCCCGCCCTTCGCTTATTCCATTTTATGTGCTGTCCTACAAAATAGAACCGGCGGGCGCAACTTCCTCCTTACCTTCTGTCCTGCGAATTAAAAATTGCCTGATCTGTGAATGAAAAAGGGAACCGCCTGCTGACGGTTCCCGCATTGAAGGCAATATAACATTATCGCCCATCTATCATCCATTCACAAATGAAGTCAGCACATCCCACACTTCAGGGTGCCCCTTTTCATAACCCAGCTTCCATGCCGCAACACCGCCCAGGTTATAATTCTTCATAATATTTATCTTAACCTCCAGAGACTGTGCATCCTCCATCCATACCTGATAGAAGGAATCCCCGTCCTGCACCTCCGCATAATTCTGGCAGGCCTCCTCATCCCAGATGGTTTCCGCGCCTTTATCGGAAACAAACTTCTGTACCGCAGATATTCCCACAGCCTGGCTCTGTACCTGGCCGCCCTTTGTTTCCCAGATCCGTGTGTAAAAGGGAACCGCATTAATCACCTTCTCCGCCGGTACTGACTGCACCATAGTGCTTATGCCTTCCTCCACAAATCCAATAGAGGCTACGCTGCCGGGCTCCTGGGAGCCGCCGTAATGCTCGTCATATCCCATAATTATGACATAATCGGCCACAATCCCCTGTTCCTTCCAATTATAATGGGCATTATAATTCTTCGGCACATAATTATCCACGGAAAGCACCAGGTTGTTGGCGCGGCAGGAAATAGAAAGCTCACGCAGGAATTCCACATAATCCTCACCGGCCTCCGTACTCACCTGCTCCAGGTCCACATTAATGCCATCCACGCCAAGCGCCAGGGCCTCGTTCACCAACCCGGAAATCAGATTGGCCCGCTTGCTCGTATAGGAAAGGATTTCCTTCGTATTCACGTCATAGGTGAAATTATCTAACAGTGCCCATACCTCAAGCCCCCTGCTGTGCGCCTGCTCCACATAGTCTTTGCTGCCTATGCTGACAAAATTCCCCTCATTATCGCTGAGGAAAAACCAGGTGGGAGAAATAACATTCATGCCGCTCACGCCGTCCAATACCGTTGACAGCGTGGAATTGGCCGCTTCGCTTGTAACCTGGTGCCATCCCAGGCTGATCTTATGATCCCTGCGGATACTGGTATATTCAGGCTCCTGATAATCAGTCACCGGAATCAGCGTTTCACTGCGGAGGTTCTCAAGCCTTTTATTTTCCACATAGCCAAGGAAGCCGTCCGATGTGGCAACCTTGCTCCAGTTTTCCATTTCCTCCAGGATGACCACCTTGTCCCCTGCCTTCACATCGGTTAAAATATCACTTTTCACGCCGCCCTGGTATCGCACGGCCGTATCCTTTTTAATATCGGCAGCCTGATGCTCGCCCCAGCTGGTAGTCAGCACTGCCCTGTTAGGATCCTGAAACAGTTCAAAGGAAAAATTAGTATATTTTTTCACATAGTCCAGCGCAACGTACATTACGCCATTATCCATAAACGCAGGAACATAGCCTTCCTCACCTGCACTGCCGCCCTCCGCCCAGATTATTTCATCCGGCGTCGTATAAAGGAGCAGATTCTCATTATAGTCTGCATAGAATCTGTCATTCAGATAGGCATGCACCGTCTCCAGGGGCAGATAGCATCTTCCTTCAGACAGCCTGCCTTTTTCTTCTTTTATTTCATTATTTAATACGAGGGCCACATCCTCCCCCGATTCTATTCCATAATAAGATCCAAGATCCATCCTTTCCTTTGAATAGGAGAATCTTTCAAGGACTTTAACACCCATGGTAATGGCAATAATCACAATAATAAGGACGACAGCGATTATTACCGGAAGCTTTTTTTTCATTTTCCGTATTCCTCCTGACCGTCCTTATTATATCAGACTATTTAAACATCGTCATTACCTATTTTTACATAAATCGTCAGAATCTGACTAATTACCGCCGCGCGCGGCTGTCTCAGGCGCGCTCAGCAGCTGTCTTTTTCTTCCATCCGCAGCGTCGGTACGGGGGACCGTTTATACGGATGTCGGAATCGGATACTTCCTGTAGCTGTTATGAAGCCGCCCTGCAGCTTCACAGCTGTTTTCATTTTACAATTATTTTCAGATAGGAAACTTAACAATATATGGCCGCAGCGGACATCAGCGGTATTCAACCCTGTCATACCTTACTTCCCGCAGCGTGCCGTCTTCGTCGGTCACGAAGTCCGGCATATAAACAGTATCTTCATTGACGAAAAATTTTCTGGCGATTTCTTCCGGGGAAGCGGGTTCTCCTTCCAGATACAGATCAACCCCCTTGCTGTAAATTTCCCTCAGATGCCTTTCCAGCTTCTTCTCGTCCTTCTCTAAATGCATGGTACACACCCCTCCGTATTTTCTATACGGAAAAAGCACCCGGACAGACGGCGCGGAAAAATCGCCCCAGTCCTTCCCCAAAAGGATCGTGATATATAAATGTGCCCTTCCGTATGACTTTACGGCAGCGACGATATTTAAACAGAAAAAAACAAGATGCTCCAGGACATGTATCGCGGAATAAGATAAAAAAACCAATTACAACATGAATTTTGCGAATTAAACGAAACTTAGTGGTAATTTTGGAAATGATTTTTGTTCCGACAAGCACATAAGCCTGTAAGACATCCTCATACTATTAGATGAGGAGAAGATATAGAGCACACAGGAAAGATCTGGTGTGTCTATAATATTTGCTTAAAATATGATATAATAGAATCATAAATAAATGAGTGATACAAACTCATTCCGGCTGAAAAACCGCCCTCCTTCTGACACTGATTGTCCAGAAGCATCTCTAAAACGAATTATATCCGATAAATGGAAAAATAGCAAGACTAAAATCTTAAAAAAGTTTAAACAGTTTCAAAGGATGCTTGACTTATTTCTTCCTTAAGTATAATATATTTGATAATCACAGATACTACACAGATATGTTCATTTTACAGGTATTTTCAGTCACACAAGACAACAATTTCAATATCTTTATATTAAGGATGTGAGAACATGAAAATTGAAAAAGTAAATGATCATCAGATTCGTTGTACCCTGACAAAAGCCGACCTGGCAGATCGTGAATTGAAAATCAGCGAGCTTGCCTATGGCACCGAGAAGGCTAAAAGCCTCTTCCGGGATATGATGCAGCAGGCTTCCCTGAAATTCGGTTTTGAAGCAGAAGACATTCCGCTTATGATAGAAGCAATTCCCCTGAACTCCGATTGTATTGTTTTAATCATCACCAAAGTGGAGGATCCGGAGGAACTGGACACACGTTTTTCCAAATTTGCCCCCAGTGTTCATGACGACGACAGCCTGGATGATATGATTCAGGATCTGAATGAAGGCGCAGACGATGTTCTCGATTTATTCAAGCGCATTCATGAAGGCCGCGTGAACGGCGGACAGAACGGACAGAAAACGCTCCGCCAGGAGGAAAAAGCTGAAGAAGCCGGAACAGCGGAAGGCTCTGTCAGCCTGACAAGGATATATTCCTTTGATTCCCTGAATCATCTGACCAGGCTGGCCCACGTACTGAAGGGTTTTTATCACGGCTCCAACTCACTGTATAAGGACAGCAGCACAGGACGCTATTTCCTGATTGTTACAAGTTCTTCCCATACACCGGAGGAATTCAACAAGCTTTGCAACTGTCTGTCAGAATACGGACGGCAGGAAAAGTCAGTTCCTGCAGGAGAAGCCTATTTTGAGGAACATCACGAACTGATAATCAGCGAAAACGCTTTACAGAACTTAAGCAAAATCTAAAAAACAGACGGGCACGCGCCTTATTGGCAGCGTGCCCGTCTGTTTCTTCCCGTATTCAAAGGCTCCATCCACGCTAACCGCCCTTATATGCCGCACGCACATGCCAGGCCAAAGCAGCCTGCCATCCCGTCACCCGCGCCGCATAAATGTCGGTACACAGCATGTCCACCCCTGAAAATTGATTATAATGCAGCAATCTTGCTCATTAAATCTTCAATATCCATTCCATGAACCATAGCCGCTTCTTCCAGGCTTTCACCCTGAGCAGAAGGACATCCCAGGCAATGCATGCCTGCTTCCATAAGAATGGGAGCAACCTCGGGATTGGCTCTTAAGATTTCACCAATTGTCATTTCCTTAGTAATCTGCGCCATTTCGCTTACCTCCTTTTCCTTAGAAACTATCAGCAGGCCCCTGCCCGCTGATTTTCTTAGTATAATACTTTTCCCCAAATTACGCAAGATATGCGAGTGTATAAGGAAAAAGGAAAAAGCCAGACAACATAATCCAAATAGAAATCAATAATATTGGAAATAATAAATTCAATATACTTTTTCATCATACAAAATATGGCAGAACAACAACATCATCCCTCACACAAAACTTACCGCTGCCACCAGGGGCAAAACGCATCCGCCCCAGTTCCTTC
>NZ_KE992660.1:0-29394 GCF_000466465.2 Clostridium sp. KLE 1755 | reverse complement strand
ACACGGGTTCGATTCCCGTCGGAGTCATTTTTTGAAGTTGTTCAGCATATAATAAAATTAAGTAAGGCGTAGTAGCCAAGTGGTAAGGCAATGGTCTGCAACACCAGTATCCACCGGTTCAAATCCGGTCTACGCCTCTTCAAAGAATCAGAAAAATCTGGTTCTTTTTTTGTTGTGATTTAAGAATCAACTTTGCCAGGAACAGATAAATATAGAGTTGGCAGTTTCATACTGCTGACTTTTTTATTTCAAGGAGTAAACGTCAAGATATTCAAGGATATGCAATACTTTCAACATATACAGAAAGACTGACAGTATTTATAATTAAATTGAGTAAAAACACTTTGATGAGTTAAATATTGTATGAAAATTTGATTAATAGCATCAGGTAGTAGAAAAGGTTGCATAGGAAAAGATGGTGTGGGAAAAGAAGGAGAAACGATATGCCAGAAACCGAATATTTAATTTATGAGAATTTATTCGCAAAAAAGGAGGATATTGAGGACTTCGTCCTGGAAGGTAAGGCGGATATCACCTTTGAGAATGGGTGTATGCGTATGAAAAATGCGCTGGAGGCAGGTTTGGGACAGATGGCAAATTTTGTGCTTTGGTGTCCGAAGGAATTCCCAAAGGATATCCGGGTGGAATGGGAATTCAGGCCGTTAAGTGATGTTGGCCTTTGTATTTTGTTTTTTGCAGCAACGGGAAAAGGAAACCGGGATTTGTTCGATCTGTCTCTTGCTGAAAGAACAGGGGAGTATCCGCAGTATCACAGCGGTGATATCAATGCGTTCCATGTCTCCTATTTTCGCAGAAAAGAGCCGGAGGAGAGGGTATTTCATACATGTAATCTTCGTAAAAGCTGCGGATTTTATCTTGTTGCCCAAGGGGCGGATCCGATTCCGGTAGTTGAGGATGTAGTAGATTTTTACAGGCTTGCAGTGATAAAAAAGGAAAACAGGATAGAGTTTACCATTAATGAATTGAGTATATTTACATATATAGATGATGGAATTACATGTGGGGCTTTACTGGATGGAGGAAAAATTGGATTCCGTCAATTGGCTCCGCTCACTGCGGAGTATAGAAATCTGAGAGTATATCAGATAAAATAATTGTTTTGTAGAAGCAGTATTTAAGTACGTGAGGAGAGGAAAGTAAGGAGAGGGAAATATGAGATTACATAATTTGGGTAATAGAATTAAAAAAGGTTATACAACATGGGGATGTATGTGGGAGAAAGGAAGCTGTTTGCAGGACAGCAGTTTTTGTCTGGAGAATGTTTACAGAGATGAGAAGAAGCTGGATGAGGATTCTGTTGCTGTTCCTGTGCAGTCGAGGATTACCGCTTACTGGCCTGATGGTACGGTAAAATGGACAGCTCATACGGCTGACAGCGCATTGCTGGCGGATGAGATTGAGGTGAGGGCTGTTGCTGGCGGAAAGGGTGGTCACACGGAGTTACAGTTACTGACGGTTGAGAGGCAGGGAGGAAAGATTATTATACATGCCGGGGCGGCAGAGGTGGTTCTGGAGGAAGGGACAGGCAGCCTTTTAAGCAGGTTTTCCTTCCGGGGGACGGAGGTGCTGACAGGTGCGGAGCCGGTGCTGCTCCTGGAAGAACATGACAAAGGACGGGAAGAAGAGTTTGTGCGTATCAGAAAATATAAGGCGCTTATTCTGGGAATAACATTGGAAGAGAGAGGTCCTTTGCAGGCTATTGTCAGGTATGAAGGAACACATATCAGGGAGGATGGGGAGCGAAGGATACCTTTTGTTATTCGGATGAGGAGCGGTTATGACAGTCCGGAGCTTGGATTTGAGCATACTTTTCTGTATGATGGGGAGGAGGACAGGGACTTTTTAAAAGGGCTTGGGATCCGTTTCCTGGCGCCTTTGTCGGGGCCGGTGTATAACAGGCATGTTAAATTTGAAGGGGATTATGGGGTATTTCATGAGAGCTGTGCACACCTGTTATCCTGGAGGCCAAGAGTGCCGGATGGAATTTATGAGGCACAGATGAGGGGGGAAATGCTTTGTCCTGAGGGAGAGGACGGGGAGGTGGTGAATACCGTACTCAGGGATATGCCTTTTTGGGATGAATTTGTTTTTACGCAGGACAGTGTCAGTCATTTCAGTGTAAAAAAGAAGATAAAGGATGAGAATTGCTGTTATATTGATTGCCTGCATGGCGGCAGAAGCGACGGCGGCGCGGCGTTGGGGTCGGAGCATGGTTCAGTGCTGTTTTCTATTCGTGATTTCTGGGAGAAATATCCTTCTGGTTATACCTTTTCAGGAATGACGGGGAATACAGCAGAGGCCGTGGTGTGGCTCTGGTCACCGGAGGCAGTGGCGATGGATTTCAGGCATTATGCGAATCGGGGATACAACCAGGTATATTATGAAGGCTATGATTATAAAGGGGCGGATCCCTTTGGTATTGCCTGTACGAGTGAGTTTTCCGTAGCGGCGGCAGAAGCTGTGATTCCCTCTGATGAGGAGGTGGTTTCTTTTGCAGAGAGAGTGAAGTTTCCGGTGCATTATGTGGGAACGCCGGAGTTTTACCATGAGATGAAAGCCTTTGGGCGGTGGTCATTGCCGGGAGGAGATACGGAAGTGGAGCGTTGGCTGGAGGAACAGCTTGACAGGGCGGCGGATTTTTACCGGGATGAGGTAAAGCAGAGGAACTGGTATGGTATGTTTAATTATGGGGATTTCATGCATACTTATGATCGGGAAAGACACCAGTGGCGGTATGATTGCGGCGGTTATGCGTGGGATAACACGGAGCTGGTTCCGACACTGTGGCTTTGGTATGCATTTCTGAGGACCGGCAGGGAGGATGTATTCCTTCTGGCGGAAAAGCTGTCCAGGCATGCGTCTGAGGTGGATGTGTATCATATTGGCAGGTATAAGGGGCTGGGGTCACGCCATAATGTGAGGCATTGGGGGTGTCCGTGCAAGGAAGCTAGAATCGCTATGGCCGGGCATCATCGGGTTTATTATTATTTGACGGGGGAGCGGCGGTTTGAGGATATTTTTGATGAACTTAAGGATAATGAACGGACCTTTTTGAACAGGGATCCTTTGGGGGATTTCTATGATAAGGAGGAGATGGTTTATCCAAGCCACGCCAGAAGCGGGCCGGACTGGTCTTCTCTTTGTGCCAACTGGCTGACGGAGTGGGAACGGAAAAACGATACTGTATATCGGGATAAAATAATTGTTGGGATGAATGACATCAGGAAGGCTCCGCTTAGGCTTGTTTCCGGACCGGATTTTGAATTTGATCCGGAGAGTGTGCATCTGCGTTATATCGGAGAGCGGGCCGCGGGAGGAACCCATCTGCAGATTTGTATGGGAGCGCCTCAGATTTGGATGGAAATGGCGGATTTGCTTGAGGATGAAGATTGGAAGCAGATGATGGCGGAGTATGGAAGATTTTATTATCTGCCAAGGGAGGAGCAGATGAAGGAATCAGGGGGATTGATCGGAGAGCGGGAATTTAGCCTGCCGTTTATGGCTGCCACCATGGGAGCCTATGGTGCAGAAAGGCTGGGTGATAAAGCGCTGGCGGAACGTACCTGGATGCATTTGCTGCATGCTTTGATTGGCGGGGGATGCCATGATGGTTTTAAAACGACGGCGGTACTCGGGCGGGGAAATCAAGAGGAGCTGAGGGAGATTCCCTGGATATCCACGAATTTTGCCGCACAGTGGTGTCTGAATGTGATTTGTGCGTTGGAATTTATTCGGGAATATCTGCCGGAGACTTTGCAGGAGGCGGACAGGCTGGCGGCGGGATTGGATGAAGGAAGCTTCAGGAAGGCATGAGAAAGGAGGATTTTATGGCTGAAAAAGTGATTAGAAGGCAGTTCCGCGGCTGCCTGAAGGAAGATGCAAGGGAGGGAACGAGGCTGTGCATGGCGGCAGCGGAGGCTGAGAAGGAGGTCAGGAGGCTGATTCAGAGTGGAAGACTGCTTACGGCTTCCGTATACTATCATGGAGATATGTGTTTCCTATACTATGAAGCATTGGAGGAAGGGGTGTCTCCGGCGGACTTTTTGAAGCCGCTGGAAGCTTGTCTGGAGCTTTGGCCTGAGGAGGGCGGCAAAACCTGTTGGGCGCCGATGTATTCTATTTACTGGCACAGTGTCCCACAGGATGCGGACAGCTGGATGGAAAGCCGGAAAGGAAAGAAAAACAGGATCGGGAGAATTGCATTTCTGTATCCGGAGAAGATGTTTTCCTATACCTATTGGCATCAGGCCATAGTGGAAGAAGGGCTTTTAAAGGGAGATCAGTATCAGTTTATCAGCCTGCATGAAAATATTTTGTTTTCCTATTTTGAGGAACCGAAGAATATGGTGAATATCACCGGTATGGAGAAAGCTTCGGAGGTAATTGATAAATGGCTGGCTGTTAATCCGGAAAGCCATTTTAACAGGGAGAAGGCGGGCGGCAGTAATTTTATAATTATTGAACAGCTTCTGTCGGTTGCAGCGGGGGATGATTAAGGGATAAGATAAAACAAAATAAAAACCCAGCAGCTATATAACGGATAAGGAGGGAAAACATGCTGATAATAGGAACACATATGTCGATCGCCGGAGGACTGGCAAAAACGGCGGAAAATGTAGTGGAAATGGAAGCGAATACCATGCAGATATTCAGCCGAAATCCCAGAGGATCCAATTTCAGGGTTCCCGAGCAGGCGGAAATAGATAAATTCCAGAGCATCAGGAAAGAGAAGCATTTCGGCCCTTTGCTGGCGCATGCCCCCTATACGATGAACCTGGCCAGCGCGCAGGAGAAGGTATATGAATTCGCCTGCACGGTTATGCGGGAGGATATTGCCAGGATGGATGCGCTGGGAATAGAAAATATCGTGTTTCATCCGGGCAGCCATACGGGAATTGGTGTGGAGGAAGGGATAAAGAATATTACCGCAGGGCTGAACCAGGCGATTACCGGCAGGGAGAATATTACGGTGCTGTTGGAAACCATGACAGGAAAGGGAACGGAAATCGGCGCAAGGTTTGAACAGCTGAAGGCCATACGGGATGGGCTGGAGCATCCCGAACGGGTAGGGATCTGCCTGGATACCTGTCACGTCTTTTCGGCGGGATATGATATTGTGAATGATTTGGAAGGGGTGCTGGAGGAATTTGACAGGGTGCTGGGGCTTGAACTGCTGCGTGCGGTTCATTTTAATGACAGCAGTATGCCGTTTGGTTCTCATAAGGATCGGCATTCCCCGATTGGAGCGGGTATGATAGGACTGGATGCGCTCATCAGTTTTATGAAGCATCCGGCGGTAAGGGAGCTTCCTTTTTATACGGAAACGCCTTTGGACGATGAGGGCCATAAAGCGGAAATAAGAATGATAAAAGAAAAAATCGGGGAGGCCGCCTGCGGTGAATAGGCGGCTTTCCCGATATCAGTTACAAAAAGATAAATATGATATATTTCACAGCAGAGGTGCGAACAGGCGGAGGATGCACTGGAAGCAGCGGACGAATACGGAGCGCTTTTGGCAGTAATCAATGCCGATTTCCGTGCATAACGGAAAGGTATCGCAGAAATCCTTTTTGATATCCATCACGGCATCGCAGCCGTAGAGATATACGCCGCATTCAAAATGCAGGTAAAGGGAGCGGTAATCCATGTTAATTGTACCCACCACAGCGGTCTGGTCATCTGACACATAGCCTTTGGCATGGATGAAGCCGGGGGTATATTGATAGATGCGGACACCGGAGCGGATGAGTGCGGTGTAATAGGACTGGGTGAGAAGGAATACCAGTTTTTTATCAGGGATGCCGGGAGTGATGATACGCACATCGATGCCTCTTTCAGCCGCCATGCACAGCTCCTTCTGCATTTCATTGTCGATAATCAGGTAGGGGGTGGAGATGTATACATAATCGGTGGCATTTTTGAGGATGTTCATATATACATTTTCACCCAGGGTGACATTGTCCAGGGGCGTGTCGGAGTAGGGCTGTACGTAGCCTCCCTGCCGGCTTTGGAAGGGGGCGCAGGAGGTAAGATATTTATCCCAGGCGGTATCCGTGTCGCGGATAAAATTCCACATTTCCAAAAACATTATGGTATGGCTTCTTACGGCGTCGCCTTCCAGGCGGATTCCGGTGTCCTTCCAGTGTCCGTAGGGATGGGTGATGTTAAAATATTCGTCGGCCAGGTTAAAGCCTCCGGAATAGCTGATCCGGTTGTCGATTACCGTAATCTTCCGGTGGTCCCGGTGGTTCATGAAAATATAGAGGAAGGGCACCAGCGGGTTGAAAATACGGCACTGGATTCCCTGCCGGTTCAGGCGGCGCATGAATTCAGGCTTGACGTAGCCGATGCTTCCGAAATCGTCATAGATAAATCGTACTTCAACGCCTTCCGAAATCTTCCGAAGGAGTACTTCTTCAATGCGATGAAAGGCCTGGGTATCCTCCACGGCAAAATATTCCATAAAAATAAATTCCCGGGCGTTTCCCAAATCCTCCAGAAGGGCTTCCAGGGCGGCTTCCGCCTGAGGATAGTAAGAGACATCGGTATTTTGGTAAACAGGGTAGCCGCTGGAGGACTGGATATAGTATTCCTGATTGTGGATATAGATATTATTCTCCTTCAGGGCGCCCAGCACGTTCTCATCCTGTGAAAGCTGACAGGCAAAGCGTTTCTGTACCTTTTCATATATGGCGCGGGTACGTTTGGTGAGGCCGGTCCTGCCGAACATCAGATACAGGCAGATTCCGAAAACAGGGAGCGCCAGTATAACGATGGTCCATACCAGCCTGGCGGCGGAGAAATCGCTTTTTGCATTTATGCGAAGCACTACGATCAGCGCGATGATATCAAACACCGCGGAAAACCATACATAGTACTGGTTCAGCTTCCATACAAGCCCGATGAGCCATACCAGCTGTATGAGCAGACAGAGTACGGTAAATAAAACACGTCCGAAAATAACCTTAAGAATATTTCTCATGTGCATCCCCCTTTATATTTCTCTGAAGTAAAAATGCAGGCAGGTAAGACTTATTATAGGAGATTATACTCTTTCAGGCCCGGGAAGTCCATTCGTCCTGAATTTCTTTTCACATACACTTTCCCGGATTCCTGTGGTAAAATAATGCTTGTAATAAAAATTTAACAGGAGGGGTATTATGGCGGATTTTAAAGAACTGAGCAGGCTGCTGGAGGAGATCCTGGAGCAGGGGCCTGCAGGCTGCGGCTGCGCGGTGGCAAGAAACGGTGAAATTCTTTTTGAGGAGTATCATGGAGTAAAGGATCTGGAAAGTGGGGAGCCAATTACCGCGGACAGTGTATACCGGCAGTATTCCACGACAAAGGTGGCTGTCTGTACAGGAGCCATGATGCTGTTGGAGAGGGGAAAATTCCTTCTTAATGATCCGATTTATGAGTATTTTCCGGAATGGAAGGATACGATGGTGGCACAGCCTGAGGAGGACGGGAGTTACCGGGTGCGTCCGGCAAAACGGCCGATTCTGATCAGGGACTGTTTTTCCATGGCCATGGGTATCGGTTATGGCGGGACCGACTATACGCATCAGGCCGCGGAAAAGGTGCGGGCGCAGCTGAGGGCAAACGTGGGAGAATATACGTTGCAGCAGGAAATCAAGGCCATGGCAGAGGTTCCGGTTGCCTTTGACCCGGGCACGCACTGGCTGTACGGCTTCGGGCATGAGCTGGTGGCCGGGCTGATTGAGGTGGTATCAGGAAAGGGTGTGGGACAGTTCCTGAAGGAGGAACTGTTTGAGCCTCTGGATATGAAGAATACGGGGTATCATTATTTTGGAGATATCAGGGAACGTATGGTGACAACGTATCTGCTGAAGGAGGACGGCAGCAGGGAGGCCAGCCCTTATTTTCAGAGGGATGAGTTGTTTGAGCCTGAAGCGAAGTATGAAGGCGGCGGCGCGGGGCTGTTTTCCACAGTGAGGGATTACCTTGCACTCACTCAGATGCTGGCCTGTGGGGGCGAATATCAGGGCAGAAAAATCATGGGCAGGAAAACCATAGATCTGATGCGCTGCAATCAGCTGAATGAACAGCAGCTGAAGGAATTCAGGAATCCCTATCTGGAAGGCTACGGCTATGGCTGCGGTGTGAGAACGCTTATGGATCCTTCCGCAGGCGTGAACAGCTCTGTGGGGGAATTCGGCTGGACAGGCATGCTGGGAACCTATGTATCGATTGATCCGGCGGAAAAGCTGTCTCTGGTGTATATGCATAATCTTTTTCCAAACAGGGAGGCGTATATTCATCCGAGAATCAGAAATATAGTATATGGAGTCTTGTAGAATATGGAATAAGAAAGGGAGCGGGTGCCTAGGCATCCGCTCCTGTTAAATATTTAAGGGCATTGTGATAACAGATATTCTGCACCATTTTTCCCAGAAATTCCATATGGCAGGGATATTCGCCGTCTTCCACCCAGCTGCCAATTTTATTGCAGAGGATCCGCCGGTAATATTCATGCCGGGGGAAGGAAAGGAAGCTGCGGGAATCGGTGAGCATACCGATTGACACTGGCAGCAGGCTCAGGTTGGCCAGAACGTCGAGCTGGGCCTCCATGCCTCTTTTATTGTCACAGAACCACCAGGCGGTGCCGAACTGTATTTTTCCCCGGTGGGGAGCGGACTGGAAATTACCGCACATGGAGGCAAGCATTTCATAATCTCTCTGGTTCAGGCAGTAGAGGATGGTCTTGGGTAGCTCGTCGGTGCGGTCCATGGAATCGAGCAGGGCGGAAAGTTCGCCCGCATAGCAGAAATCATCCACGCTGTCAAAGCCCGTATCAGGCCCGAGCTTCTGGAGCATCCGGCTGGAATTGCTGCGCAGGGCGCCGATGTGAAGCTGCATGGCTATATTTCTGGCGGCATACTGTTTTCCCAGGAAGGTGAGGATATTTCCCTGGAAACGGCGGCGGTCATCCGCGGTGAGCGCCGCACCCGCCATCCGCCTTTCGAAAATTTCCTGTGCTTCCTCATCAGTGGAAGGGGCGAAGAGCGCGCCCTCCAGGCTGTGGTCGGAAAGCAGGCAGCCGCCTTCCCGGATAAAATAATCCAGGCGGGAAACGAGGGCCTCCTTTAAATCGGACAGGCTGTTGATGGGATATCCCCAGGCTTTTCCCAGTGCGGCCAGGTAAGCCGGATAATCTTCTTTCCCGATAAGATAGGCCTTGTCGGGACGGAAGGTGGGCAGAACCCGGACAGAAAAGCCTTCTTCACGCAGCTTACGGTGATATTCCAGATCCTCGCAGGGGTCATTGGTGGTGCAGAGCGCTTTGACATTCTGCATCTTCAGAAGATTACGAACGGAAAATTCCGGCTGGGAGAGCTTTTCGTTGCAGGCCTCCCAAAGCTTATCACAGGTTTTGGAGGAAAGCGGTTCGGTAATGCCGAAATAACGCTGCAGCTCCAGGTGCGTCCAGTGATAGAGAGGATTGCCGATGGAATTTTCAATGGTTTCCGCCCAGGCGCTAAAGCGGCGGTAATCCATGCTTCCGGCATCTGCGTGGTTGCAGCCGGGTTGGTTTGCACCTGGGGTTTCCGGTGTGCGGGAGTCTCCTTTGGGGCCTGTTACCAGATCTTCCGGGAATCCATAGGTACGCATGGCGCGCCATTTATAATGGTCGCCGTAGAGCCATGCCTGTGTAATGTTGGAAAAATTGATATCCTCATATATTTCCTGTGCGCTGAGGTGGTTATGGAAGTCAAATATCGGCATCGTTTCCGCATAGTCGTGATAGAGACGGCGTGCCGTTTCCGTTGTCAGCAGGAAATCTTCATTCATGAATTCTTTCATGTATTTTCTCCTTTTCCGGTTCCTTACGGAAAATCAGCCCAGAGCCTTTTCCAGGGTGCGTTCTACGGCGCCTGTACCGGCGCACAGCTGTCTGAAATAATCCTTAACAAGATCGGCCAGCCCTGCTTCAAACAGATCCACGCCCCAGATTTTGGAATCGGAGAGCAGGGAATCCAGGGAAGACAGATCCTGAGGAAGCCCGCCAAGACGGAAATCTGCTACAAAAGGGCGGACGGTATCAAGCAGCGGATCGGCGCTTGGAGCAAAAGCATTGCCCTGATCATCCACAGCCATCAGATAGCGGAGCCAGCCTGCAAATACAAGAGGGATGATTTTCAGGCTTTCCACCTTTAAGTCAGGATTCTGCAGATAAGCCTTGATGGTTTCGCCGAAGCGGATGGGCAGCTTCTGGGAGGTGTCCGTAGCGATTCTCTGCGGTGTATCCGGCATGAAGGGATTGGGAATACGTTTATTTACCACCTCGTCAATGAACTGCTTCGGATCGAGGATGCCGGGATTAACCACCACGGGAAGTCCCTCCTGGTAGCCGATAACTTCCACCATTTTTTTCAGAAGGGGGTTTTTCATTTCTTCCGCAATCAGGGTGTAGCCCAGCAGGCAGCCATAAATGGCGAGGGAGGTGTGGAGAGGGTTTAAGCAGGTGCATACCTTCATTTTTTCCACCTTATCCACGGTTTCCCTGGTGGTATAGATGATGCCGCACTGATCCAGAGGAAGCTTTCCGTTGGGGAAGGCGTCTTCAATGATGAGATACTGGCATTCCTCTGCGTTGACAAAGGGAGCAACGTAGGTGTTTTTTGTGGTGATGACGGGATCCAGGTCAGCGATGCTGTCTTTCTCCAGCATGGCCTTAACCGCAGGATCGGGACGGGGAGTGATCTTATCGATCATGGTCCAGGGGAAGGAGACGCTGTCCTTATCATTGATATAGCTGACAAAATCCCTGGATACAAGGCCGTTTTCCGCCCATTTTTCCGCAAAGGCGCTGACTGCGGCATAGAGCTTGTCACCGTTGTGGGAGCAGTTGTCCATGCTTACGAGGGCGATGGGAAGAGCGTTGCTGCAGAAGCGTTCATATACGAGGGAAACCACCTTTCCCAGGTAGCTTTTGGGTGCGGCCGGCCCTTCCTTAAAATCGGATGCAATATCAGGCAGCAGTTCGCCTTTGCCGTTTACCAGGCTATAGCCCTTTTCTGTAATGGTGAAGCTGGCCATTTTCAGGGAGGAGGCGCGGAAAATCTCCTTCAGGCGTCCGTATTCCCGGGCGTTGGTGCTGTCCAGGATCAGGGATTCCACAATACTGCCCACTACCGTTTTTTCCATGGTTCCGTCGGCCTTCAGGGTGACGAGGATACCAAGATTGTCGTGGGGACGGTACATTTTTTCAATGATTTCATAGTCATAGCCTTCTGCGGCGATCAGGCCGGTGCTCATAATGCCCTGATTCAGGAGGCACTGGGCAACGTTTGCCTGGAAGGCACGGAAAATATTGCCCGCGCCGAAGTGAACCCATTCAGGGGCTTCCAGGGTGCGCTGTGTAGCAGCGGGAATATCAAACTGCGGAAGATCGTAGCCGGCAGCCTGCCAGCTTTCCTTTTGCAGGAGTCCTTTTTGTGTTAATTCCATGATTGTTTCCTTTCTTGGCCTTTCTTGATAAGAAAGCGGTTGGTCGGTGTCCGTAACAGTTCATTTATCCGGACTGTTACAGTTTTTTTATTTCTTATTTCCGGCTGTGGGATTTTACGATAGCTTCCCACAGGCCGTTGAGGTACGTTGCGCCAAGGGCCCTGTCATACAGTCCGTAGCCGGGCATGGCGACCTCATCCCAGATCATGCGGCCGTGGTCGGGGCGGATGGGGCCTTCAAAGCCGATATCGTAAAGGGCCAGCATGATTTCATACATATCGAAGGTGCCGTCGGAGGAAAGATGGGCGGATTCTTCAAAATCGGTGGGGCTGTTGAATTTCAGGTTGCGTACGTGGGCAAAATGGATTCTGCCTTTCAGGGAACGGATCATATCTGGCAGGTCATTGTTCAGGTTGGTGCCGTAGGATCCGGAGCAGAAGGTAACACCGTTGTGCGGGTTATCCACCATTTTCATCATGCGGAGGATGTTTTCCTTATTAATGATGATTCGGGGGAGGCCGAATACGCTCCAGGCGGGGTCATCAGGATGAATGGCCATGTTGATGTCGTATTTATCACAGGTGGGCATGATGCGTTCCAGGAAATATTTCAGATTGGCAAAGAGCTTTTCATCGTCAATGTTTTCATACATGGCGAAGAGGTCTTTGATTTTTTCCATACGCTCCGGTTCCCAGCCGGGCATGATGCTGCCGTTGGTGTCTGCGCTGATAGAGGCAAACATATCCTCTGGATTCAGTTTGTCCACTGCTTCCTGGGTATATGCAAGAACGGTGGAACCATCCGGGCGCACTCTGGCAAGCTCGGTTCTTGTCCAGTCAAAAACAGGCATGAAATTGTAGCATACCATATGGATATCCGCCTTACCCAGATTTTCCAGCGTGGTAATGTAGTTATCGATATACATGTCCCGTTCCGGCGCGCCGGTTTTTATGGCGTCGTGGATATTGACGCTTTCGATGCCGGCAAGCTGCAGGCCTGCGTCCTCAATTTCTTTTTTTAAAGAAAGTATGTCTTCCAGGGACCAGATTTCTCCGGGGGCGGAATCATAAAGGGTGGATATAACGCCGGTTACACCGGGAATCTGGCGGATCTGTTTCAGGGTTACGGTGTCGAATTTGCTGCCGTACCATCTTAAAGTCATCTGCATAGTGGGAGTCCTCTCTTTCATCAGGAGTTTTCGTTGTATATGAACGTTTATAATAAGGCTATTATAGGTTATATAAAAATGCTTGAAAACTTTATTTATTGCTTGAATTCATGCATAAATTGCTTTAATATTTGGTTATATATGGATTTGTTGAAGGAGACTGTATATGGGGACGATACGGACGCGGTACATGAGCGGGGAAGATGAGCGGCAGTATATGATTGGGGAGGACTATGAGATTTATGAAAAGCGGGGAGCGCCTACCGGAGCGACGCGGATTCACCATCACGACTTTTATGAGGTGATTTATGTGATGGAGGGGGAGTTTTCCAGCCTGGTGGATAACCGGACGTATCATTTGAAAAAAGGGGACTTTCTGCTGATTCCAAGGAATGTGATGCATAATTATCATTATGTGGAGGGGAAGCATGAGCGGTCACGCCGGATTGTGTTGTGGATAAGCAAGGGGATGTTGGAACGCCTTGGGGACGGGGAGATGGATTTGGAGGGATGTTTTCCGGAGGGCGGGGACTGTGCCTACCATTTTCCGCTGCATTATGAAGAAATCCTGCGGAACCTGCTGGTGAAGGCGGTTATGACGGAAGTGCCGGATCTGAATGGGGCGGAGGGAAAGCGTATTTTTGACAAAGCGCAGCTGATGCTGTTTTTTCTGTATCTGAATGCGCTGTGTGCGGGGGATTCCTTTTATTTTGCAAAGGAGGAATCGGTGCATCATGAGCTGGTGCAGAAGGTGAATGAGTATATTGAAGCGCATATGTCCGAGACAATCCTTCTGGAGGAGCTGGCGGAATATGTGCATATGAGCAAATACTATTTTCTGAG
Organism: Clostridium sp. KLE 1755; assembly: GCF_000466465.2. Taxonomy (NCBI): domain Bacteria; kingdom Bacillati; phylum Bacillota; class Clostridia; order Eubacteriales; family Clostridiaceae; genus Clostridium; species Clostridium sp. KLE 1755. The sequence continues at coordinate 15,890 of NZ_KE992660.1, read as the reverse complement.
GCGGTTTAAGGAGCTGACGGGACTGACGGTACACAGCTATCTGAATAACAAGCGGCTGATCCGGGCCTGTGAGGAGCTGAAGAAGGGGATACCTGTCGGAGAGGTGTGGGGAGTATGTGGTTTTATGGATTATTCCTCTTTTCTGAGGAATTTCAGAAAAGAATATGGTATGTCGCCCACCAGCTACCGGGCTTATCTGGAGCAGGGGGACAGGCAGGGATAAGCATTTTGGCACATTTGATATTTTTTGTCATAAAAAATTGACAGGATTCATACTGTTACATGGACAAAGCTTATGTTACAATAGAGAGTAAACGTAATTATCCGGTTTACTGGATAGTAAAGGGAAGTTAAAAAGACGGCAAATTGGCGTAGAGATATATAGGAACAGGAATTATGGCAAAGATGAATCAGGATCAGAATAAGGACGGCGAGCCCCGGGCGCAGACGGACGGGCGGAATAAGCGGAAGAAAAAAATGGGGAACAGGGCAGGTTTTATGTATGCGGCAGCACTGTTTCTCATTTTTTCCGTGCTGGGAATTGCCGGGGTATTCCTATTTAAAGGCAGAAGCAGGATGCAGGTTTCTGTCATCCCGGAGGCAGCGGGAAGGACGGCGGAAACCGCTGAAGGCATGGAAGCAGCAGAGGGGGATGCTTTTTCAGATAATCAGGAGGAGTCCAGGGATTACCCGGTGGAAATCCAGGCCTGTGAAATCCTTTCAGGCGGCGGGCAGTTTACGGTGAGCGGAGTGGTGAAGGAGCTGCCGGAAAGCGATGATCACAATTTTTATCTGTTTGAACTGGAAACCTATGAGGATGCCATAGGGGAAAATAAAAAATATATCGCCTGGTCAGGAATGAAGGAAAACTTTCAGCTGTCGGCCAAATTATATGAAAACACGGAAAAATCCCGGCTATATTCCAAGTTTGTTGTGGCGGTGAAGAAGGACGGGGAATATGAAATTGTGAGCAGTCCCCGCTATATTACGAATCCGGAGGCCCTGGCCGATTATTCGGAGCCGTTTCCGGAAGCTGAATCCATCAAGGGACTGCTTGTGGATCCGCAGAAGCTGGGCACTTCGGAGCTGGATGATCTGGGGGTGAAGCATGCGGGTTACAATATTCCGGTTTCCAGACTGTTAGGGCCGAGTACGGACAAAAGATATCCGACAATTACTTATACATATAACGGTAAGGATTACATATTTAATGGACATGTGGTGTCAGAGTATGATTATGTGTTCCGTACCCTGACGGAAAAAGGTATTATCATTACAGCAATTCTCCTGAACAATAAGTCGGATGCCTACCCGCAGCTGATCCATCCGCTTTCCCGGGGCGGCAGCGCTTACTATTATGCGTTCAATGCGGCGGAAAAAGAGGGGACGGACTACCTGGAGGCAATCGCGGCATTTCTGGCGGAACGGTACCGGGACAATACTCACGGCATAGTGATGAACTGGATTATCGGAAATGAAGTGAATGTGCGCTCTACCTGGAATTATATGAAGTATATTGATATTGTGCCCTATGCCAGGGAGTATGCACAGGCCGTGAGACTGTTCTATAATGGAATCAAAAGCCACAATGCCAATGCCAAAATCTATATTTCCCTGGATCAGCAATGGAACAGGAATCTCAGCTCCAACAGCAGCTATGATTCCAAGGATCTGCTGGATATTTTTAATGAATGCGTGAAGGCGGAAGGAAATATTGACTGGGGACTTGCCCATCATCCCTATTCCGTTCCCATGACCTGGCCGAAATTCTGGGATCTGTCGGGAGAGGCAGGGGAGCTGGTTTTGGAAACCGAGGACACCTCCATGGTAACCATTTACAATATTGACGTTATTACCAGCTATCTGCAGAAGCAGGAGTTCCTGATGCCTGACGGAGAGGTACGCCCGGTCCTGCTGAGTGAAATGGGCTTCACCTCCACCTACGGGGAGGATGTGCAGGCGGCGGCCTTTGCTTATGCCTACTATATTGCGGAAAACAATCAGTATATTGATGCCATGATTTTATCCAGAGAAACAGATGCGGCCGAGGAGGTGGCCCAGGGGCTGGCCCTGGGACTTTCCTACCAGAACGGGCGCAGGAAATACATATATGATACTTTTAAATATATTGATACCGGGGAGGCGGATGTTTACACGGAATTTGCAAGAAATTATCTTGGGATCCAGAGCTGGGACCAGGTAATCACGAAACGGTGAGTGAAAGAAAATGTGACAGGAGAAGACTTCCGTCAGGAGTGTCTTCACGCCTGTAGGCAAAACACATACGTTCAGGATGCCACTGCACACCGATAACAGGCAGGTTTTCATGCACAATGCCTTCGGCCACGCCATCAGGCGCATATTGAACCACAGACAGGCACCGCCCCGGGGAACCAATGCCCTGATGATGCGCGCTGTTCACATTAAAATCTGCGCCGTACAGCTGATGAAATATGGATCCGGGAACCGCATGGCTGGGATGGACCTGATCCCTGCCGTCATACTGATGTGCATAATTCGTGGGCAGATCCTGAATTACGCCGCCGCCGAAATAAACATTGATAATCTGCATGCCCTTACAAATCCCCAGGACCGGCCTGGAAAGGCGAACAAAAGCATCCAGCATGGCAAGCTGCTTCCTGTCAAGCCCAGGTTCAATTTTCCGGGAGCCATGGTCGCTCTCTCCAAACAGAACAGGATCGATATCGCCGCCCCCGGGAAGAAGCAATGCGTCAAAATCCCCGGCAAACCGGCAGTCTGTCGTAACAGTGCACGAAGCGCCAAGCCTTGTGAGCGCCTCCGCATAATTCTCCGTACTGCCGGAATTCCCGGCAATCACAATTTTTTTCATAAACCCTTCTTCCGGCGCCGCCATACCATCTGCCGGCACCCTGTTATTCAGACAAAATAGCCCGTAATCCATTATATGCACTTTGGGCCAAAAGGAAAATACGACTTTCCTCTGCAGCCGCCCGCTTCGGAACACGGAAGGCGGAACGGCCCTCCCCGCGACTTTGATAAAAAATTAACTTTTTTCGTTTGATATAATACGGTATTCAAAGAAAAAAAGTTGTGCTATACTAATCTCACATTCGTAAGTGCCGCAGTCCTTCAGAGGGGGAAGACGCGCGGCGCTGCGGCAGGTTTCAGAACGGAAAATGAAAAAGGAAGTGGGGTTACCGGAGAATGAAGCATTATGAAGTCAGCGATGAATACCGTACAGGAAACGAAACAATTGATCAGCAGCATGCGAGAATGCTGGACCAGACGCAGAGAGCTTACCAGCTTTTCACGGACGAGAACATGCTGTTTAAATGTGCCGATATCAACAGGATTCTGGAAGACCTGAGTTTCCATACCGCAGAGCATTTTGCCTACGAGGAAGAGTACATGCGGGAGATTGGCTATGACAGGCTGGAGGAACATATCAGGCACCATGAGGACTTCAGCAGGAAGATACAGGAATTTACAGAACGTGTGCCGCAGCTTTCCCTGGATACGCAGGACGAGATGCTGGGAGAGGTATTTGAGTACCTGCAGGAATGGTGGAAGGTGCATATCACCCAGGAAGACATGAAGTACGTGGAATTTGCGAAGACGCATCAGACGGCAGCACCGTAGGCAGCAGGACGGCGCTGCCGTTCTGCTGCGGCGCAGAAGGGTGCGCGGGAGAGGATGGTCCGTTATGGCGGCGGCCGGCTGTACATGCGGGAGACAGCAGGGCATTCCGGAAGGGATGCGGAAAGGAAGAGGGAATGGAAGAAGCTTGGGAAAAACTGAAAAAAATTATTGACGAGACGGATAATATCGTTTTTTTCGGAGGGGCGGGAGTCTCAACAGAAAGCGGAATACCGGATTTCAGAAGTGTGGACGGGCTGTATAACCAGAATTATGATTATCCTCCGGAAACAATTCTCAGCCATACCTTTTACCGGAGGATGCCGGAAGAGTTTTTCCGTTTTTACAGAGATAAGATGCTGTGCCTGGACGCAAAGCCCAATGCCGCACACAGAAAGCTGGCTGAATGGGAGGCAAAGGGAAAGCTGAAGGCGGTTATCACCCAGAACATAGACGGCCTGCATCAGCTGGCAGGAAGTAAAAATGTGCTGGAGCTGCACGGAAGCGTGCACAGGAATTACTGTGAGCGCTGTCATAAATTTTATGATGCGGAATATATGCTGCATACGGAAGGCGTTCCGAAGTGCAGCTGCGGCGGTACGATTAAGCCGGATGTGGTGCTTTATGAGGAAGGACTTGACAACAGGACGCTGACCCGGGCCGTGGAATATATCAGCAGGGCGGATGTGCTTATCATAGGAGGAACCTCCCTGGCGGTGTACCCGGCGGCAGGACTGATTGACTATTATGAAGGAAATAAGCTGGTACTTGTGAACAAAACGCCAACGTCCAGGGATGCACAGGCGGATTTGGTGGTGCAGGGCAGTATCGGGGAGATTTTCTCCCGGCTGTAGAGTGAAATACCCCGCGGGGCGGTATCGGCACAATGCAATAGGGACATCGGGCGGCGGAGGCTGCCTTAGGGTGATGGGAGCATTGCGGGCCGGTCTGCTGGCTGCGGGAGTAAAGGTGGGATGACAATATGGATATCCAGGTAGGGAATATTGTAAAACTGAAAAAACAGCACCCCTGCGGCAGCAGGGAATGGGAGGTCCTGCGGGTGGGCGCCGACTTCAGGCTCAAGTGTCTGGGCTGCGGCCATCAGATCATGGTTCCCAGGAAGCTTGTGGAAAAAAATGTCCGGGAAATCCGGGAAAAGGCTTGAAATCGCTGGATTTCTATGATATGATATTACTTCGTGATATATAAATTTCCTTGCTCCCGGGCAGGGGGCCAGAGACCAAAAGGAGGTAACTAGCATGAGCAAATATGAATTAACATTTGTTGTGAATGCGAAAATCGAAGACGACGAAAGAGCTGCAGTTGTGGACAAGTGCAAGGCTCTGATCGAAAGATTCGGCGGCACAATTACAAACGTTGATGAATGGGGTAAGAGAAGACTTGCTTACGAGATCCAGAAAATGAAAGAAGGCTTCTATTACGTAGTTCAGTTCGACGCTCCGACTTCTGCACCGGCAGAAATCGAAAGCCGTATTCGCATTATGGACAACGTTATGAGATATTTAGTTGTTAAGCGCGAAGAAGCATAATCAGTGGATTTTGTAAAGAAGGCAGATGCTTTCTTTCGAATGCGGTGTGCTTTCTTGATTTGTACTGAGGATGCATTCGCAGTACAGGAGGTAATATGAATAAAGTAATTCTTATGGGACGTTTAACCAGGGATCCTGAAGTGAGATATTCCCAGGGAGAGAGCGCAACGGCAATTGCCAGGTATACACTGGCGGTTGACAGAAGATTCAACCGCAACAACGACGAGAATTCAGCAGATTTTATCGGATGCGTTGCATTCGGCAGAAGCGCGGAATTCGCAGAGAAGTATCTCCGTAAAGGTACGAAGGTCGTTGTAACAGGCCGTATCCAGACTGGCAGCTATACGAATAAGGATGGCGTTAAGGTTTACACTACCGACGTGGTTGTGGAAGATCAGGAGTTTGCAGAGAGCAAGAATGCTGCGGCGAATAACGACGGGGGTTATTCCGGCGGTTATACCGCACAGGTATCCAGACCTGAACCGAGCGCACCGGGCGATGGTTTCATGAACATTCCGGACGGAATCGACGAGGAACTGCCGTTTAACTAATGCAATTGTGACTGTCCGGCCCCCGGTTTACAGAGGACCGGTGCCGTGGAAGGGAACTTCCGGGCGGACTGGCCGGACAGATTTATATGATTCAGATAGGAGGCAATACTATGGCTTATAATAAAGCAGAGAGATCTGATTCTCCGATGAAGAGAAGAGGCGGCATGCGCAGAAGAAAAAAAGTTTGCGTATTCTGCGGTAAAGATAATACAATTGATTACAAAGATGTAAATAAATTAAAAAGATACGTTTCCGAAAGAGGAAAAATCCTTCCCAGAAGAATCACCGGAAACTGTGCAAAGCATCAGAGAGCACTTACTGTTGCTATCAAGCGCGCAAGACATCTTGCACTTATGCCTTACGTAGCAGACTAATATTAAGAGCAAAGCGGCTGTCGGAAATTCATCCGGCAGCTGTTTTTTGTTGAAAAAATGAAAATAATTGTCTTTTACGTCGCAGGCCAACAAAGCGAAAAGTATGGCATTCTGCATTAAAAAATGGTATAATATCAAAGATATGTGTGTCGGAGGCCCAGGCCCCCGGTTTTACATGAAGAAATTTATTGACGCCGGCGGGAAGAATTTACAGCCGGGTCTGTCTCAGAGCCTGTTTGAGGATTCATTTTCTTAAGCTGCATATTGTATTTACTGGTAACTTCAGGGATACCTGACAGTTACATCCACAGGAATCAATTTTCAGACACACTCCAGACTACGGATGAGGATAGGAATGAAGAAAAGAGTCAAATTAAAAGGAAGGCTGAAGATATATATGCAGATATCTATGTATCTCGGCCTTTTGCTTTTATTGGTGGACATTGGAATTTATTTTCTGGATACGCGGGCGGGGTTCCTTCTCACCTGCTTCCTTGTATTTTATTTTGCAATGATCCTGTATCTTATGCTGTATAACAGACCCATTATCATCAATGAGCTGGTCAGCTTTGCGACGCAGTACGGACAGATACAGAAGGAGCTTTTAAGAGAGCTTTCCGTACCGTATTCACTGCTGGATGAGGATGGGAAAATAATCTGGTACAATCATGCATTCGCAAGGGCAATACATAATGAAAAAGCCCAGCGGCGTTCGGTTACCTCCTTTTTTTCCTCGGTAACAAGGGACAGGCTCCCTTCAGTAGAGGAAGGCGTGGCAGAATTTGAAATCTCCTATGAGGAGAGCGAGTATATTGCCAAGTTTACCAGAATATCGCTCCGGGAAATGGCTGACGACAGTGATATCATCGGCGAGGAGGAGTACCAGGGTTGTCTGTATGCCATGTATCTGTTTGATGAAACGGCGCTGAAAATCGCCCTGAAGGAGAATGATGATCAGTCCCTGGCAGTGGGAATGATATATCTGGACAATTATGACGAAGCGCTGGAAAGCGTGGAGGAAGTGCGGAGATCGCTGCTTATCGCGCTGATTGACAGAAAGGTGAATAAGTACATTTCCGGTTTTGACGGAATCTGCAAAAAGATTGAAAAGGACAAGTATCTGACTATCCTCCGTAAGAGCGCGGTCACTCAGATGAGCGATAAGCGTTTCGAACTTCTGGAGGATGTGAAGACCGTAAATATCGGCAATGAGATGGCGGTTACCATCAGTATCGGCGTGGGCCTGGACGGCCTGAGCTATTCCCAGAACTATGAATTTTCCAGGACAGCCATTGACCTGGCGCTGGGCAGAGGCGGCGATCAGGCCGTTGTCAAGACGCCGGAGCAAATCAGCTACTATGGTGGGAAGAGCCAGCAGGTGGAGAAGAACACCAGAGTCAAGGCCCGGGTCAAGGCGCATGCGCTGCGGGAAATTATTACAAGCAAGGACAGGGTCCTTATCATGGGCCATCAGATCGGGGATGTGGACAGCTTCGGCGCGGCTATTGGTATTTACCGGATTGCAAGGACGCTGGATCGCAAGGCGCAGATCGTTATCAACGAAATCACCACCTCCGTACAGCCGCTGATTGACATGTTCCAGAACAGCCAGGAGTATGAACCGGATATGTTCCTCAAGAGCCAGCAGGCGCTGGAAACGGCGGGAAATAACACGGTGCTTGTGGTGGTGGATGTGAATAAACCCAGTATCACGGAATGCCCTGAGCTGCTGAAGGTATGTAAGTCCATTGTGGTTCTGGATCATCACAGGCAGGGAACGGAAACTATTGAGAACGCAACGCTTTCCTATGTGGAGGCCTATGCTTCTTCTACCTGTGAAATGGTTTCCGAAATATTGCAGTATATCAATGACGGGGTACGCATCAAAGGCGAGGAAGCCGACTGTATGTATTCCGGCATCATGATAGATACCAATAATTTTATGACGAAGACCGGCGTGCGTACCTTTGAGGCAGCAGCATTCTTAAGACGCAACGGCGCGGATGTCACCCGTGTCCGGAAGCTGTTCCGTGAAAATGCGGCTGAGTATAAGGCCAAGGCGGATGCCGTGGGACAGGCGGAAATTTACAGGAATGATTATGCGATTTCCATCTGCCGCAGCGACGGGATTCAGAGCCCCACGATTGTGGGCGCACAGGCTGCCAACGAGCTCCTGAATATTAAGGGGATTAAGGCAAGCTTTGTACTGACGGAGTATCAGGGCCGGATTTATATCAGCGCCCGTTCCATAGACGAGGTCAATGTACAGGTCATTATGGAAAGAATGGGCGGCGGCGGCCATATGAACGTGGCAGGCTGCCAGGTAGACGGTTCGGAGCCAGCGTCCGTAATCGGTACAATCAAAGGAACATTGGATAAAATGATAGAGGAAGGTGAACTGAAATAATGAAAGTGATATTATTGGAAGATGTAAAAGCCCTTGGTAAAAAAGGGGAGATTGTGAATGTAAACGACGGCTATGCCAGAAACTTTATCCTGCCCAAGAAGCTGGGGCTGGAGGCCACATCCAAGAACCTGAACGATCTGAAGCTCCAGAATGCCAATGAAGAAAGAAAGGCAAAGGAAATTCTGGAGGCGGCACAGGCATTTGCCAGGGATCTGGAAAGCAAATCCGTTGTGATTAAGATGAAAGCGGGAGAGGGCGGAAAAGTATTCGGATCCGTATCTTCCAAGGAAATCGCAACTGCATTTAAGGAGCAGTGCGATGTTGACATCGATAAGAAAAAGATTCAGCTGACGGATGCAATTAAGGCCTTCGGAACCTATGAGGTGCCTGTGAGGCTGCATCAGCAGGTGACCGGGAAACTGAAGGTAAAAGTGGAAGAATAAGAAGGAATTGACAATGGCATCGATGGATGAGGCTATATTAAAACGGGTATTGCCCCACAGCATGGAAGCAGAGCAATCCGTAATCGGTTCCATGATTATGGACAGAGAAGCGATTGTGGTCGCATCCGAAATGATATGCGGGGAGGATTTTTACAACAAGTCCTATGGTGTATTGTTCGATTCCATGGTGGAACTCAATGATCAGGGGCAGCCGGTGGATCTGGTTACCCTTCAGAACCGGCTGAAGGAAAAGGATGTGCCGCCGGAAATCAGCAGCCTGGAATTCATCAGGGATCTGATTACGGCGGTTCCCACCTCGGCCAATATCAAGTATTATGCCAATATCGTGGCGGAAAAGTCAGTGCTGCGCAGATTGATCCGGCTTATGGAAGAGATAGCCAATAACTGCTATGCCGGAAAAGACAGCGTGGAAGTTATCATGGAGGAAACGGAGAAAAAGGTATTTGATCTGGTCCAGCGCCGGAATACCGGAGATTTCGTTCCGATCCGTGAGGTTGTCATGAACGCCATGGATAAAATAGAAAAGTCGTCCCATAACAGCGGAGGCGTCACCGGAATTGCCACCGGATTCATTGATCTGGATTACCGGACCGCAGGCATGCAGCCCTCTGATTTGGTGCTGATTGCCGCCAGGCCTTCCATGGGAAAGACTGCTTTTGTCCTGAATATTGCCCAGTATGTGGCGTTCCATTCCGGGGACTGCGTGGCTATATTCAGTCTGGAAATGAGTAAGGAACAGCTTGTTAACCGTCTCTTCGCCATGGAGTCCAAGGTGGATTCCCAGCATCTGCGTACCGGAAACCTTTCCGATCTGGAATGGGAGAAGCTGATAGAAAGCGCGGGTATGATTGGACAATCCAAGCTGATCATCGATGACACGCCGGGTATCAGCATCGCGGAAATGCGTTCCAAATGCCGTAAATTCAAGCTGGAAATGGATTTGAAGATGATAATCATCGATTACCTCCAGCTCATGTCGGGAAGCGGCAGAGGCACGGATTCCAGGCAGCAGGAGATTTCAGATATTTCCCGTTCCCTGAAGGCTCTGGCAAGAGAACTGAGCGTGCCGGTGCTGGCGCTTTCCCAGCTGAGCCGTGCCGTGGAGCAGCGACCGGATCACAGGCCCATGCTTTCGGATCTGCGTGAATCAGGAGCTATTGAGCAGGATGCCGACGTTGTTATGTTTATTTACCGAGACGACTACTACAATCCGGATACGGAGAAGAAGGGGATTGCGGAAATCAACATAGCGAAGCAGAGAAACGGCCCTATCGGCACCATTGATTTGGTATGGCTGCCGGAATTTACAAAGTTTGCAAATCTTCAGAAATAGTTATTTTTAGCGGCGGATTTCGGGAAGCTGATAACCGGGCGGAGAAGCGGCAGCTATAAAACAGAATAAAGAATACAATACAAAAGAGAACCCAACCTGAGGCTGGCGTTCTCTTTTTTTATAAAAATAAAACAGATATGCCGCAGTCGGCGGCAGACAGGAGGAAAAATGAGCAGTAAAAAATCAGCCAGCAGGGCGGCAGTGATTGAAAGAGATGAAAAACCGGTGGAAAGAGAGGGTGAGGAAATGAATACGAAGTATGCGGAACAAACACAAAACAGGCAGGCACGGGAGGTGCAGAAAACTCAGAAGGCTAAGAACACAGAGAAGAAACAGAGAGAGCAGCCGGGGAGAAAAGAAAAGGCGGGGCAAACAAATCCGGAAGAACAGGGAGGTGCGGCAGGACAAGTGCAGGCAGCAGACCTGACAGGTGCAGCCGGACAAATTCAGCCGTCAGACCTTGCTGGGGCAGCGGGTCAGCCGGAGACAGCAGGGCAGGAGCATCCTGATTTGGAAAAGGACATGTATCTCATTTCGGAAACGGCAAAGCTGGTAGGAGTGGAGAGCCATGTGCTCAGATACTGGGAGGAAGAACTGAAGCTCCCTATCAGGAGGAATGAGCTGGGACACAGATACTATACAAGAGAGGATGTGGAACAGTTCAGGGAAATTAAGAAGCTGAAGCAACAGGGGTTGCAGCTGAAGGCAATACGTACGGTGCTCACAGACAGCACACTTCAGGTTATGGTGCCCATCAGGGAACACATACAGCCGGTGTGCAGCACACAGGCAGAGCTGAACGAACGGGATGACAGGCAGCTTCAGGATAAGAGCGCCCGTTTGCAGCTTCTTTTACATAATCTGGTGGCGCAGGCTGTCAGGGAAAACAACCAGGATCTTACGCGGGAGATCAAAGAGACGATCATGAAGGAGATGGATTATCAGTTCCGTATCCAGGAGGAGGAAAACGAAAAAAGAGACAAGCAGAGAACGGAAAGGGAAGAGGAGCATTATAAAAAGCTGGACGAGCTGATAAAGCAGTACAGCGGCAGAGGCCTGAACGGAAAAGAACGCAGGGAGAGGAAAAGACAGGCTGTGAAGGAACGCAAGGCTCAGAAAAGTGAAGAAAAAAGAAAGAAGCATTCATTATTTTGAATGCTTCCTTCCTGAAGTCCTTATGTTGTTTCACGCAGGAATGCGTTATCAGCGCAAAAAGCGCAGATACCTGAATATTACTTATTCCTGGGAAATAGCGCCTGTAGGGCAAGCTCCTGCACAGGAACCACATTCGATACAGGTATTGGCGTCGATTACATACTGTCCATCTCCTGCAGAGATAGCGCCAACAGGACACTGTCCTTCACATGTTCCGCAGCTTACACAAGCGTCACTAATTACATATGCCATAATGATATCCTCCTTTATTCTTATAGACTTTGTTGATTATCATTACTTATTCTAATATAGAAAATCATTTAATACAAGCTATTTTTTGTGAATTATCGGCGATTTTTTGTACTTTTTGAGGAACAAATATACAGATGCGGTAACTGTTTTGATTCCACAGAAACAATATTATTGCAATATATACAATATATGGGTTTCATGCGAAAATATGCCGTATTTTACATATTTTAATAAAAATAAAATCAGATTAATCCGAAAGTCCGTTACAGCTTATGATGGAGCCGGCTTCTGATTCCTCCGGTCCTTGATACCCTTAAGAATCGACTGTTTTTTGAGTAAAAGCGTGGGCCTGTCCATGGGGGGAATGCCCTCCAGCCGGTAGGGAATTCCCAGCTTTTCATACTTTGCCTTTCCCATTGTATGGTAAGGCAGGACGTCCAGGGCTTTGAGGTTACTCAACCCTCCGATAAACCATCCCAGTCTGTACAGGAAGCTTTCATCATCGGTTACGGTGGGAACCACCACATGGCGGATCCATACGGGTACTTTTTTCTTATCCAGATACCAGGCAAAACGGAGGATATTGTCATTCGGGCAGCCGGTCAGATCCTTATGGCATTTGGGATCAATATGTTTAATGTCCAGCATGACCAAATCGGTCATTCCCAGAAGAATATCCAGCTTTTTCATCCATTCCCTGTTGGAAGGTGCGAATGGAATTCCGGAGGTGTCGATACAGGTGTGGATATTATCCTTTTTGGCCAGCGTGAATAATTCTGTCAGAAAATCCAGCTGGAGCAGAGGCTCTCCGCCGGTTACCGTGATGCCGCCGTCCTTGTAGAAGCTCTTGTTACGCTCATAGCTTTCCATAATCTGTTCTGCAGAAATGTAAGACCCCGCATTTATTTCCCAGGTATCAGGATTGTGGCAGTAGGCGCAGCGCATGGGGCATCCCTGCAAAAATACAACAAATCTGACGCCCGGTCCGTCTACTGTACCGAAGCTTTCTATGGAATGTATTCTTCCCGGTGTAGGTGTGCTTTCCTGCGTAGATGTTGGCATAATTATCCTCCTGCTTATCAAAGCTGTCATTTGCTCCTGATCCTATTATAGCACGACAGGCCCTGCGGGAAACCGGTTATTTGGCGGGTTTTCCGTGCAGGGCCTGTCCGTTTTACTTACAATTATAATTACAGCGCTTCATGGAACGTGCGGGAAATAACATCTGCCTGCTGTTCCGGTGTAAGCTTAATGAAGTTTACGGCATAGCCTGATACACGGATCGTCAGCTGAGGATATTTTTCCGGGTGCTTCTGGGCATCCAGAAGAGTTTCACGGTTCAGTACGTTGACGTTGAGATGATGGCCGCCTTTTTCTGCATAGCCGTCCAGTAAAGAAACAAGATTGTCAATCTGTGCGTTGTTAGCTTCCATAGTTTGCCTTCCTTTCTTTTCTCGGGAGAGAAGAATCAGCAGCCGTTCCTGCAGGAACAGCAGCATAAATCATTCGTTTTCAGTTCTGTCAAGACCCTCGTGGAGGGTGGGAACGCTGCAGGCCAGCGGTGCGGCCGAGCATTCCGGGCATCCGGTCTGTACCTTCCTGCCGCCGGGGCGGGAAGCGTCAATAGCCACGTTAATATGGCCCACGCCTTCCTGTGCACCGGCATCCAGCATCCTGACCAGATCGTCTATCATAGCCTGTTGATCCATAAAATCAGCTCCTTTTACTCCTGAGGCAGTGTATCAAGGTCGATTTCAATGTCTCCTGCAAAAATTTCATCCTCTTTCCCAAGTGCGCCGGGGATGATGGTAAAGGTATTGGAAATACCATCCTGTGCATCCTTAAAAGGCAGCTTGGATACGGAGGACATGGAAGCTACCGCGCCATGGGTGTCGCGTCCATGCATCGGGTTGGCGCCGGGAGCAAAAGGCTCTCCGGCCTTACGGCCGTCAGGTGTGGCCCCGGTTGCCTTTCCGTAAACCACGTTGGAGGTAATGGTCAGTACGGAGGTGGTGGGGAAGCCGTCCCTGTAGGTGTGATGTCTCCTTACCATGGTCATGAAGCTGGACACCAGCTCCCTGGCAATGGTATCCACACGGTCATCATCATTTCCGTATTTCGGGAAGTCACCGGTGGTTTTGAAATCTACAATAATGCCGTCCTCGTCGCGGATGGGTTCAACCTTTGCATATTTAATCGCGGAAAGGGAGTCCGCCACAACGGAAAGCCCGGCGATGCCGGTTGCAAAATAACGGCGTACGTCTCTGTCGTGAAGAGCCATCTGCGCTCTTTCATAGCAGTATTTGTCATGCATATAATGGATAACGTTCAGGGTGTTAACATAAACGCCGGCAAGCCATTCCATCATGTCATGGAATGCATCCATTACCTTATCGTATTCCAGTACATCTCCTTCATACTTACGGTATTTGGGACCTACCTGCTTTCTTGTCTTCTCGTCGATACCGCCGTTGAGAGCGTAAAGCAGGCATTTTGCCAGATTGGCGCGGGCGCCGAAGAACTGCATTTCCTTACCGATTCTCATGGAGGATACACAGCAGGCAATGCCGTAGTCATCGCCGTGGGTAACGCGCATTAAATCATCATTTTCATACTGGATGGAAGAAGTCTGGATGGACATCTTCGCGCAGTAACGTTTGAAATTAACAGGCAGCCTGGTTGACCAGAGCACGGTCAGGTTGGGCTCCGGGGAAGGTCCCAGGTTGGTCAGTGTATTCAGGTAACGGAAGGACATCTTTGTTGCCATGTGGCGTCCGTCAACGCCTACGCCTGCCAGGGATTCCGTAATCCATACGGGGTCGCCGGAGAACAGCTCGTTATATTCCGGCGTACGTGCAAATTTGATGATTCTCAGCTTCATGATGAAGTGATCAATAAATTCCTGAATCTGCTCTTCCGTAAAGGTTCCCAGGGCAAGATCGCGTTCTGAATAAATATCAAGGAAGGTTGAGGTGCGGCCCAGGGACATGGCGGCTCCATTCTGTTCCTTTACTGCGGAAAGATAACCGAAGTAGGTTGCCTGAATGGCTTCCTGTACATTGGCAGCCGGTTTTGAAATGTCACAGCCATAGGATGCCGCCATCTGCTTCATCATTTTCAGGGCAACGATCTGCTCGGAAATTTCTTCACGAAGGCGGATTACATCATCGGTCATCGTGCTTCCGGTGGATTCCTTCTGTGCCAGCTTGTCCTCGATCAGGCGGTCAATGCCGTAAAGGGCGATTCTTCTGTAGTCTCCGATAATTCTTCCGCGGCCGTAGGCATCCGGAAGGCCGGTAATGATGTGGGCGCTGCGGCATGCGCGCATCTCAGGGGTATAGGCATCAAAAACGCCTGCATTATGAGTCTTTCTGTGGGTGGAGAAGAATTCCTCCACATCCGCATCCAAAGTATAGCCGTTGTCAGCACATGCCTTCTGTGCCATACGGATGCCGCCGTAGGGCTGCAGGGAACGCTTAAAAGGGGCATCGGTCTGAAGGCCTACAATAGTTTCTTTGGATTTATCAAGATATCCGGGACCATGGGACGTAATGGTGGAAATGACTTTGGTATCCATATCCAGGACACCGCCGGCTTCTCTTTCCTTACGGCTCAGATCCAGAACCTCATCCCAAAGATCCAGGGTATTCTGTGTAGGTCCGGCAAGAAAAGCTTCATCCCCGTCATAAGGGTGGTAATTCTTCTGGATAAAATCGCGCACATTGATTTCGTGCTCCCAGTCACCGCCTATAAAACCATTCCATTCTGTTCTCAAGATTTTCCTCCTCTTCTACTGCCGGGGCAGTATCAAATGTAGATGTTAAACGGGCAGACGGTCCCAAAATGCGAACCGTAAAAAACTGCGGATAGAACACCATCAGGTCTCACCCGCACCTGTATTATATGTTTCCCGGAAAGCCGCGTCAAGGCGCGGACTGTTCTTTTTTGTAAACAAACCCCGGTTTTATACTTTTTTAATAAAATTTATCAATAAGCGGGGGGACGGGGCAAAACGCATCCGCCCCAGTTCCTTCCGTCTTTTACGGGAGGCGCCGGAGCCGGGCTTCTCCTTCTTCAGGGGGGCTGCGGTGGGGGTATTTTCTGTGCCAGTTTCAAAAACGGGCTGTTTCTAACTGTTTCGGTTGGCCAGGATTCGGCCAACGCGGCCAAAACTCCTCACGCAGCG